>NZ_BAAAIZ010000089.1:0-29956 GCF_039526425.1 Streptomyces thermospinosisporus | reverse complement strand
CAGCGCGGCCAGCTCCTCCAGCAGCTCGCTGGACAGACCGTTCGGCGACACCGGCATCGACTTCACGTCGGCACCCTGAATGCTGCCGTCGGCCACGGCAAGCGACACGCTGCCGAATGTCTCGATCCGGTGATCCGTCGTCGTACTCATCAGGTGACTCCTTCGGGGAAGATCACACCTGATTCATGACACTCCCGACCATCCGTCCGGACGGCCCTTGGGACGACGATGCGTACGCAGGGACAGTCCTGTCGTGCCTTGTCACCATCGGGTCGTCAGGTGCCGCCGGCGCACTGTGGCTGCTGCCCCCCGTACGACGGGTCATGAGGTTGTGGTGGGCGGCGCCGGCGGTCTTGCTCGGAATCGTCGCACTGGTGCGGTGGGTCCTGGAGCGCTGAGCGCTGGGTGCCCGCTGCCCCCAGTTCCGGCCCGGCAGCGCCTCGTCGCCAGTCAGGGGTGGGCGGTGGCGCTGGTCGGTCATGTGGAGGGCCGCAGAGGACGCCGTCGTCGGCGACGAGCGTGAGGGGGACGTAAGGGCTGTCGATGACGGTGTGCTGCTGCTTCATGCTCATGGGGGCGTTCGCTTCGGTCAGGACGGGAGGGAGTTGATGGGGTGGTTGTCGGTGGCCCAGAGGTACTGGACGGCGTAGGCGCGCCAGGGGCGCCAGATCTCGGCACGGGCGGTGAGGGCGGCCGGGGTCGAGGGCAGGCCGAGGTGCTGGGCGGCGCGGCGGACGCCGAGGTCGGTGGGGAGGAGGGCGTCGGGGTCGCCGAGGGCGCGCATGGCGATGACGTCGGCGGTCCAGGGGCCGAAGCCGGGGAGGGCGAGGAGGCGGGTGCGGGACTCGGGCCAGTCGCTCTCCTCGCCCAGGTGGAGGGTGCCGTCGGCGAGTCGGCGGACGAGGGTGAGCAGGGTGGTGCGCCGGGTGCGGGGCAGGGCGAGGGCGTCCGCATCCAGTTCGGCGAGGTGTTCCGGTGAGGGGAAGAGGTGGGTGAGGCCGCCCTCGGGGTCGTCGACCGGTTCGCCGTGTGCGGTGACCAGGCGGGCGGCGTGGGTGCGGGCGGCGGCAGTCGACACCTGCTGGCCGAGGACGGCCCGTACGGCGAACTCCGCCGCGTCGACGGTGCGCGGGACGCGCCGCCCGGGCGCCTTGTCGACCAGGGGCGCCAGCGCGGGGTCGGTGCGGAGCCGGTCGTCGACCGCCACGGGGTCGGCGTCCAGGTCGAGCAGGCGGCGGCAGCGGCTGATGGCGACGGGAAGGTCGCGCAGGTCGCCGAGGGTGAGGCGGCAGGCGATGTGGTCGGGGCGCGGGGTGAGGGCGGCGATGCCGGGGGCGTGCGGCAGGCGGAGGGTGCGCCGGTAGGCGCCGTCGCGCCACTCCTCCACTCCGGGGACAGCGGTCGCGGCGAGGTGGCCGAAGAGGTTGTCGGGGTTGAGCGGGGCGCGGAACGGCAGGCGGAGGGTCAGGGCGCCGGTGGTGCCGTTGCGGCCGGCGGGCGAGGTGCGGGCGCGCAGCTCGCCCGGTGAGAGCGCGTAGACCTCGCGGACGGTGTCGTTGAAGGTGCGGATGGAGGAGAAGCCGGCGGCGAAGGCGATCTGCGCCATGGGCAGATCGGTGGTCTCGATCAGCAGGCGTGCGGTCTGGGCGCGCTGGGCGCGGGCCAGGGCGAGGGGGCCGGCGCCGAGCTCGGCCTGCAGCTGGCGTTCGATCTGCCGTGCGCTGTAGCCGAGGCGGGCGGCGAGGCCGGGGACGCCCTCGCGGTCCACGACTCCGTCGGCGATCAGCCGCATGGCCCGGGCCACCAGGTCGGCGCGCCGGTTCCACTCCGGGGAGCCGGGGCTGGTGTCGGGGCGGCAGCGTTTGCAGGCCCGGAAGCCGGCCTGCTGGCAGGCCGCCGCGCTCGGGTAGAAGACCATGTTGCGCGGCTTGGGCGGCACCACGGGGCAGCTGGGCCGGCAGTAGATGCCGGTGGTCAGGACGGCGGTGAAGAACCAGCCGTCGAAGCGCGCGTCCTTGGACTGGACGGCGCGTACGCAGCGCTCGGTGTCGGTGTGCATCCCCTGGTGCATGGCTCCAGCATCGGCGACCTGGGCCGCCGATGCTGGCGGGAATCCGACATGGTGGTGGTGTGGGCTGCGTCGTCCCGGGTCGCCCTTTGGGCGACCGAGCAGGGGGAAGGTGTCACTCCTCCGCGGTGGGCCGCCGGGAGAGTTCGGTGGCCCGGCGTACGTCGGTCAGGGGGCGCAGCCGGTACGTGTACCGGTAGTCGCGGTCGGCGAACAGCTTGTACTCGTCGTGAGTGTGGGCACCCCAGCTGTTGTCGCCGCCGACGCCCATCTGCCGGTGGTTCACCCGAAGGACGACCGCCTCCCGCGGAGTGAGCTGGTAGTCGTGGCGCACTCCGCAGGACAGGTCCTCCGGGGTGAAGTGGGAGGCGTTGATCTCCACGAGGGGCTCGCCGGAGACGAGCAGGCCGGTGCCGTCGCGGCCGGTGAGGGCGGCCCAGCGCACATCGGTCCGGTTGCCGTTCTCCTGGGGGCGCAGGTAGGGGGTCCACTGGCCGGCGACGGTGCCGGAGTGGAGGCCGACGTCGGTGCCGTCGGCGCGGTCCCAGTGGTTCTCCTCGGGGCCGCGGCCGTAGTAGTGCAGCCGGTCCAGGCCGCGCGGCAGGAGCAGCAGGGTGCCGACCTCGGGGATGTACGGGAGGGCGGTGGAGCCGGGGTGCAGGGTGTTGTCGACCTTGATCTCCCCGTTGCCGAAGACGGTGTACGTGGTGCTGTAGGCCGACTCGGTGCTGGTCGGCAGGGTGCCGGTGACGGTGATCCGCACGGCCCGGTCCCGCAGGGTGTGCACCTCGATCCCGGTGATCTTGCGCCGGGCCCCGGCGTCGCGCCAGGTCTGGTTGCGGGTGTGGTGGCCGTTGCCGCGGTCGTTGTCGGTGGGGGCGCGCCAGAAGTTGGGCACCGGGCCCGAGGTGATCAGGCGGACGCCGTGGGCCTTGTAGGAGGTGATGGTGCCGCTGCGCTTGTCGACGGTGACCGAGAAGTCCTCGCCGGTGACGGTGATCTTCTGCTCGTCCTCGTCGTGGCGCAGTGCCGGGACGCGGTCCAGCGGTACGGGTGTCACGGGCGGGGCGCCGGCGTCGAGCGGGAGCTGCTGTGCGGCGATCTCGAAGCCGGGGTCGGCCCAGGGGGTGCGTTCCTTGGTGGTGAAGGACAGCTGCAGGAAGTATTCGCTGCCGGGTGCGGGGTTGCGGGGCAGCCGTAAGGGCACGGTGATGTCCTTGCTCGACTGCGGCGGCACGGTCAGCTGCTCGCGGGTCAGCCGCCCGCGCTGGACGGCCTTGCCGTCGGCGACGAGGGTCCAGTGTCCGTCGAAGGCGCGCAGGTTGGTGAAGAGGTACTCGTTGGTGAGGGTCAGCCGGCCCGAGGTGAGGGTGTCGCCGTCGGCCGGGCGGGCGTGGACGGCCTGGTAGATGCGTTTGACCTCGGCGGCCTTGCCGGTGTGGCGGCGGTCGGCGGTGATGATGCCGTCGCCGGAGAAGGCACCGTCGTTGGGGTTGTCGCCCCAGTCGCCGCCGTAGGCGAGGAAGGTGCGGTCCTTCGGCCGCTGGCGGGTGACGTGGACATCGGCCGCGTCGAACCAGAAGCGGACGCCGTCGTCGCCGGGGCGCCGGGCGTCGGAGGCGAGTTCGGCGGAGGTCAGGGCGCGGGCGTAGACGCGGGCCCTGCGGATGGTGCCGCTGAACTCGCGGGTGGGGTTGTCGACATCGGTGGCGAGGGAGAGCGGCGCGGTGTTGTTGTCCGGGCGGCGGGTGGTGGTGGTGCGGGTGGCCCGTACGGTGCCGTCGACGTGGAGGGTGAGGGTGCCGGCGCCGGCGTCGAAGACGCCCGCGATGTGGTGTTCGCGGCCGGTCCAGCCCTCCGGGAGGTCCCAGGCCGCGCTGATCCACTGGCCGCCGCTGTGGATGAAGAACTCCAGCCGCCGGTCGGTCTGTTTGAGGGCGTACTGGGTGTCGCCCTTGGCGATCACCGGCTGGTGGTATCCGGTGACCTTCGGGGTGATCCACGCCTCCAGCGTCAGCGATCCGGTGAGGTCCAGGCGCTCGTCGCGGGCGAAGACGGTGCCGCCGGACAGGCCCTCGTCCCGGCTGAAGGAGCCGCTGGGGTTGACGATCTCGCCGCGCAGTGCGGCGGGGCCGGACTCGGTGAACAGGGTGCGGGCGGGGGCAGGGTGGCGCAGGGCCTGGTCGGCGAAGTCCCAGATCCAGCCGCCCTGGAGGACGTCGTAGCGGCGCACGACGTCCCAGTACTTCTTGAAGTTGCCGTTGGAGTTCCCCATCCCGTGCGAGTACTCGATCATCACATAGGGCCGGGTGTCACCGGTGTCCTTGGCCCTGGCCTCGACGCGGGAGGGGCTCTCGTACATCTTGGAGCGGATGTCGCTGATGCCGGGGCGGTCGTCGCCCTCGTACTGGATGACGCGGGTGGGGTCGTAGGAGCGGATCCAGTCGTGCATGGCGGTGAAGGTGCTGCCGCCGCCTGCCTCGTTGCCGAGGGACCAGATGACCACCGAGGCGTGGTTCTTGTCGCGGTGGACCATGTTCTGCGCGCGGGCGACGCAGGCCTCGGTCCAGTCGGGGTGGTCGCCGGGGTACTCGCCGCGGATGCCGTGGGTCTCGAGGTTGGTCTCATCGATGAGGTAGAGCCCGTACTCGTCGGCAAGTTCCAGCCAGAGCGGGTTGTCCGGGTAGTGCGAGGTGCGCACGGAGTTGATGTTGAGCCGTTTGATGATGCGGATGTCCTTCACCATGTCGTCGCGGGTGAGGGACATGCCGCGCTCCGGGTGCATCTCGTGGCGGTTGGTGCCCCGGAAGGAGACGGGCTTGCCGTTGATGCGCATCAGGCCGTCCCTGAGCGCGAATTCGCGCAGGCCGACGCGGTGCGAGAGGGTCTCGACGACCTTGCCCGCGGGGTCGCGGAGCTGGAGGACGGCGGTGTAGAGGTAGGGGTCCTCGGCGGACCAGAGCCGGGGGTCGGGCACGGCCTGGGCGGCTTCGACGGTGACGTCCTGTCCGGCGGGCACGGAGGTGAGGTCGGCGGTCCGGCGCAGCGGGCGGGACCAGACGGCGTGGCCGCGGGCGTCGTAGAGCTGCACGTCGACGGTGTGCTTCCCCGTCTCCCGCGCCGCCTCCGTGTACGCCCGCACCTGTGCCGTCACCTTGAGCTCGGCCGTGCGGTAGTCGTCGCCGAGCACGGGGTCCAGCCTGAAGTCGCGCAGATGCACGGCCGGGGTGGAGTACAGGTAGACCGAGCGGAAGATGCCGCTCAGCCGGATCATGTCCTGGTCCTCCAGCCAGTCGCCGTCGGAGTAGCGGTAGACCTCCACGGCGATCCGGTTGGTGCCGGGCCTGAGCTGCTCGGTGATGTCGTACTCGGCGGGGGTGTAGGAGTCCTCGCTGTAGCCGGCCAGTTCGCCGTTGATCCATACGTAGTGGGCGGACTTGACGCCCTCGAAGTGCAGGAAGGTGCGCCGCCCCGACCAGCCGCGGGGCACGGTGAAGGTGCGCCGGTACTGGCCGACGGGGTTGTAGCGGGTCGGTGCGGCGGGCGGCTGGGCGTTCTCCCCCAGGCCGTTGGGGCCCCACCAGGGGTAGTTGATGTTGACGTAGATGGGGCTGTCGTAGCCGTGCAGCTGCCAGCAGGAGGGGACGGGGATGGTGTCCCAGTCGCTGTCGTCGAGGTCGGTGCGGTGGAAGTCGGGGTCCCGGTCGTCGGGCCGGTCGGCGTGGGCGAACTTCCAGCGGCCGTCGAGGCTCAGCCGGTAGGGCGAACGGGTGCGGTCGGCTTCCAGGGCCTGGTCGACGTCCGCGTACGGCATCAGGGTGGTGTGCGGGGGTTCGGTGCCCACCCGGAAGACGGAGATGCGGCCGTTCCATTCGGGGGCGCCGGCCGGTTCGGGGGCCTCGGCCGCCGGGCGCCGTAGGGCGGCCTGGGCGGTGCCGGTGAGCGCGGCGGAGAGGGTGAGGGCGCCGAGGGCGGCGGCACCGGACTCCAGCAGCCGGCGCCGGCTGACGGGGGTGACGGGCAGGTGCGGCATGGCGTGGCCTTCCTCGGTACGACAGAGAGCTGCGCGGACTGAGGGCAAGGGGCGTTGCTGCGGGCGCGGATCACACCTGGTGGTGACGGAGTAACCACTGAGCCAGGGTCACCCTAGGACTCGAACAGTATCGAAGCAATCGCCCCGTCGAAATCTGTGCGCTCTTGATGGTTCCGGGGGCCACTCACCGGGACTCACCGGGACTCACCGGGCTTTGGCGCCAAGTAACCGAAGTCCTAAAGCTTTTGACGTTATGTCGGCTCCTGGCCGCCGGTGTCAGACGGTGCGCTGCGTCCCCGTGAGCACGCAGTCCCCGCACAGGCCGCCGCCGGGCTGGCGGTAGTAGAGGCAGCAGCTGCGGCGGCGGAAGGAGAGGGCTCCGCCATCGGTCACGGTGAAGGTTCCGGCGCCGGCGAGCGGTTCGCGGTCGAGCAGGGTGCGGACGAGGTCCGTGACCGGTCGCGGCGGGGCGTGGCCGAGCAGCACGCGCAGCGCACCGACCAGCGCCGAGGCGGAGTTGCCGCGCAGGACGTGGGGCGACAGTCCGCACAGGCGCCGGACGGCCGTGTTCAGCGGGTCCAGGTTGCGCAGGGCCACCGTGTCGAGGAGCGCGGCGGCAGGCCGGGACGGCAGCGCACGCGGCGCGGGCAGCCACAGTTCGAGGGGCCCCGATTCGGCCGGGCGCCACCACAGCCGCGCCGGGTCGAGGTCGGGCACGGTCCCGGTGAACGCGGCCGAGGCGAGGGCGACCGACCAGAGCCGGGCGGCCAGGCCGAGCTGGAAGGTGGAGGCCGCCACCCGGGTCTGGTCGGTTCCCGTCCGCCGGGCCACCTGCCGTACCTGCTCACCGAGCACGTCCGCATCGCCGTACATCAGGGTCAGCGGCTGGAAGCCCTCCGGGTCCGGATGCTCGCCGCAGGTGGCGGCGAAGTAGGGTCCGAGGGCCGGGATGCGATGCCAGGGGGCGGTGGTCTCCATGAGCCCATCGTCCCGGTCGGCCGGCGGAGGCCGACCGGAGGAGGGGGCGGAAACGGAGCCGGAGAGGCAGCTCACAGGCGCGAAGAGGTCAAGGTCACAGCCGTTTCCCCTGCAGCTCCTTTGTGCCGCTGGCCTAACATCCGAGCATGACGGTCCTGCCTGACGACGGGCTCGAACTGGCCGCCGAATTCCCCGACGTAGCCCACGAGCAGTGGCAGCGCCTTGTGGCGGGTGTCCTGCGCAAGGCGGGCAAGGACGTCGAGGGCGACGCGGCCGAGGAAGCCCTGACCACCGCGCTGGAGGACGGGTTGCGGACCCGTCCCCTGTACACGCCGCGCGACACCGCTCCCGAGCCGGGTCTGCCCGGGTTCGCTCCCTTTGTGCGCGGCAGTCGCGCCGAGGGGAACACCGTGGCCGGCTGGGACGTGCGGCAGCGCCATACGACGGCCGACAACGCGGCGGTGCTGGCGGACCTGGAGAACGGTGTCACCTCGCTGTGGCTGACCGCCGGTGAGGGCGGCATGCCGGTGTCCTCGCTCGCCCAGGTCCTGGAGGGCGTCTACCTGGACCTGGCGCCGGTCGTGCTCGACGCGGGCCGGGAGACCGAGGCCGCGGCGAAGGAGCTGCTGCGGCTGTACGAGGAGCGGGGCGTCGCCAAGGACGCGGCGCGCGGCAATCTGGGCGCGGACCCGCTCGGATACCAGGCCCGCACCGGGCGGGCGTACGACACCGCCCCGGTGACCAGGCTCGCGCGGCTGTGTGCCGAGGAGTACCCGGGGCTGCGGGCGCTGACCGTGGACGCGCTGCCGTACCACGAGGCCGGCGGTTCGGCGGCGCAGGAGCTGGGCTGCTCACTGGCGACCGGGGTGGCGTATCTGCGGCAGCTCACCGAGGCCGGCCTTTCGGTCGAGCAGGCCCTGGGGCAGCTGGAGTTCCGGTACGCGGCGACCGCGGACCAGTTCCTGACCATCGCCAAGCTGCGTGCCGCCCGGCGGCTGTGGGCTCGGGTGGCCGAGGTGTCGGGTGCGCCCGCCGCCGGGGCGCAGTTCCAGCACGCGGTGACCTCGCCGGTGATGATGACCCGCCGCGACCCGTGGGTGAACATGCTGCGCACCACGATCGCCACGCTGGCCGCCGGGGTCGGCGGCGCCGGCTCCGTGACCGTGCTGCCCTTCGACCACGCCCTGGGCCTGCCGGACGCCTTCGCCCGGCGCATCGCCCGCAACACGGCGACCATCCTGGTCGAGGAGTCCCACCTGACCCGGGTCATCGACCCGGCGGGCGGCTCCTGGTACGTGGAGCGGCTCACCGACGAACTCGCCCATGCGAGCTGGGAGTTCTTCCAGGAGATCGAGCGGGCCGGCGGGCAGGCCGCCGCGCTGCGGTCCGGCATGGTGGAGCAGCGGCTCGCCGAGACCTGGTCGGTGCGCGCCGCCAAGCTGGCGGGGCGCCGCGAACCGGTCACCGGGGTCAGCGAGTTCCCGCTGCTCGCGGAGAAGCCGGTGGTGCGCGAGCCCGCGCCCGAGCCGCCGTCCGGCGGCCTTCCGGTGGTGCGCCGCGACGAGGCATACGAGGCGCTGCGCGCCCGCTCCGACGCGCATCTGGCCGCCACCGGGTCCCGCCCGAGGATCTACCTGGCCGCGCTCGGCCCGGCCGCCGCGCACACCGCGCGCCTGACCTTCGCCTCCAACCTGTTCCAGGCGGGCGGCATCGAGCCGGTCACCGAGGGGACCTTCGCGGAGAGCGGCGCGAGCGAGGCCTGCCTGTGCTCCAGCGACGCGCTGTACGAGGAGCAGGCGGAGCAGGCCGCCGCCGAGCTGAAGGCGCAGGGCGCCTCGCACGTGTTCCTCGCGGGCCGGCCCTCCTCGTACGCCGGGGTCGACGCCTATGTCTTCGCGGGCTGTGACGCGGTCGCCGTCCTGTCCGCCGCCCTCGACCGCATGGGAGTGTCCTGATGGGAATCCCCGACTTCTCCGGGATCGAACTGGGGACGCCGGCCCCGGACGGCAGCGCCGACGAGTGGCGTGCGGCCGTCAAGCGGGCGGCCGGCGGTGACGACCTGCTGTGGGAGACGCCGGAGGGCATCCCGGTCAAGCCGCTGTACACGGGGCAGGACCTGGAGGGCCTGGACTTCCTGGGGACGTACCCGGGCATCGCGCCCTATCTGCGCGGCCCCTACCCCACCATGTACGTCAACCAGCCGTGGACGATCCGCCAGTACGCGGGCTTCTCCACGGCCGAGGAGTCCAACGCCTTCTACCGGCGCAATCTCGCCGCCGGGCAGAAGGGCCTGTCGGTCGCCTTCGACCTGCCCACCCACCGCGGCTACGACAGCGACCACCCGCGGGTGACCGGTGACGTCGGCATGGCGGGCGTGGCGATCGACTCCATCTACGACATGCGTCAGCTGTTCGACGGGATCCCGCTGGACAGGATGACGGTGTCGATGACGATGAACGGTGCCGTGCTGCCGGTGCTGGCGCTGTACATCGTGGCGGCGGAGGAGCAGGGTGTGCCGCCGGAGAAGCTGGCGGGGACCATTCAGAACGACATCCTCAAGGAGTTCATGGTCCGCAACACCTACATCTATCCGCCGAAGCCGTCGATGCGGATCATCTCCGACATCTTCGCGTACACCTCGCAGCGGATGCCCCGCTACAACTCCATCTCCATCTCCGGCTACCACATCCAGGAGGCCGGTGCGACGGCCGACCTGGAGCTGGCGTACACCCTCGCCGACGGTGTGGAGTACATCCGGGCGGGCCGGGACGCGGGCCTGGACGTGGACGCGTTCGCGCCGCGCCTGTCGTTCTTCTGGGCGATCGGCATGAACTTCTTCATGGAGATCGCCAAGCTGCGCGCGGCGCGCCTGCTGTGGGCGAAGCTGGTGAAGCAGTTCGACCCGAAGAACCCCAAGTCGCTGTCGCTGCGCACCCATTCGCAGACCTCCGGCTGGTCGCTGACCGCGCAGGACGTCTTCAACAACGTCACCCGCACCTGCATCGAGGCGATGGCGGCGACCCAGGGCCACACCCAGTCGCTGCACACCAACGCCCTCGACGAGGCGCTGGCGCTGCCGACCGACTTCTCCGCGCGGATCGCCCGCAACACCCAGCTGCTGCTGCAGCAGGAGTCCGGCACCACCCGGGTGATCGACCCGTGGGGCGGCAGCGCGTACGTGGAGAAGCTGACGTACGACCTGGCCCGCCGGGCCTGGCAGCACATCCAGGAGGTCGAGGCCGCGGGCGGCATGGCCAAGGCGATCGACGCGGGCATCCCCAAGCTGCGCATCGAGGAGGCCGCGGCCCGCACCCAGGCCCGGATCGACTCCGGGCGCCAGCCGGTGATCGGCGTCAACAAGTACCGGGTGGAGAACGACGAGGCGATCGAGGTGCTCAAGGTGGACAACTCCGCCGTGCGCGCCCAGCAGATCGCCAAGCTGAAGCGGCTGCGCGAGGAGCGGGACGAGACCGCCTGCCGGGACGCCCTGGACGCGCTGACCCGGGCGGCCGGCGGGGACGGCAACCTGCTGGAGCTGGCGGTGAACGCGGCCCGCGCCAAGGCGACCGTCGGGGAGATCTCCGACGCCCTGGAGAAGGTGTTCGGGCGGCACGCGAGCCAGATCCGTACGATCTCCGGCGTGTACCGCAACGAAGCAGGCGAGTCCCCCTCGGTGGACCGCACCCGGGCCCTGGTGGACGCCTTCGCCGAGGCCGAGGGCCGCCGTCCGCGCATCCTGGTCGCCAAGATGGGCCAGGACGGCCACGACCGCGGCCAGAAGGTGATCGCCTCCGCCTTCGCCGACCTGGGTTTCGACGTGGACGTCGGCCCGCTGTTCCAGACGCCGGCCGAGGTGGCCCGTCAGGCGGTCGAGGCGGATGTGCACATCGTGGGCGTCTCCTCGCTGGCGGCCGGGCATCTGACGCTGGTCCCGGCACTGAAGGAGCAGCTGGCCGAGGAGGGCCGCGAGGACATCATGATCGTCGTGGGCGGGGTGATCCCGCCGCAGGACGTGCCGACGCTGCTTCAGATGGGCGCGGCGGCCGTGTTCCCGCCGGGGACGGTGATCCCCGACGCGGCGTACGACCTGGTGAAGCGGCTCGCCGACGACCTGGGGCTCGCCCTGTGATCGACGTCGACGCCTATGTGAAGGGTGTGCTCGACGGCAAGCGGGCGATCGTCGCCCGCGCCATCACGCTCGTCGAGTCCACCCGTCCTCAGCACCGGGCGCTGGCGCAGGAGCTGCTCACCGAGCTGCTGCCGCACGCCGGCCGGGCGCGGCGGATCGGCGTCAGCGGGGTGCCGGGCGTGGGCAAGTCGACGTTCATCGACGCGTTCGGCACCATGCTCACGGGCCTCGGGTACCGGGTGGCGGTGCTCGCCGTCGACCCGTCCTCGGGCCGTACGGGCGGGTCGATCCTCGGCGACAAGACGCGGATGGAGCGTCTTGCCGTCGATCCGGCGGCGTTCGTGCGGCCGTCCCCGTCGGCGGGCACGCTCGGCGGTGTCGCCAAGGCCACGCGTGAGTCGATCGTGGTGATGGAGGCGGCCGGCTACGACGTGGTGCTGGTGGAGACGGTCGGCGTGGGCCAGTCGGAGACGGCCGTCGCCAACATGGTCGACTCCTTCCTGCTGCTGACCCTGGCCCGCACCGGCGACCAGCTGCAGGGCATCAAGAAGGGCGTGCTGGAACTGGCCGACGTCATCGCCGTGAACAAGGCGGACGGCCCGCACGAGCGCGACGCCCGCGCCGCCGCCCGGGAACTGGCGGGCGCGCTGCGGCTGATGCACGGCAAGGACGCGGCCTGGACCCCGCCGGTGCTCAGCTGCAGCGCCCGCGAGTCCACCGGTCTGGACACCGTGTGGGAACGGCTGGAGCAGCACCGGGCGCTGCTGGACTCGACGGGCCGGCTCGCCGCCAAGCGCCGGGACCAGCAGGTCGACTGGACCTGGTCGATGGTCCACGACGAACTCCTCGGCCGCCTGCACACCGACCCGGCGGTGAAGTCCCTCGCCCCCGAGCTCGAAGAGCGCGTCAGGAACGGGGAGTTGACGGCCACCCTGGCGGCGGAACGGATCCTGCAGGCGTTCACGGACCGCTGAGGACGTTCGGCTCGTTGGGGCCGTCCTGGTCTCTGAGGCGGCCGTTCAGCTCGCTGGGGCTGGTTCTCGGGCCCCGAGGCGGCTCAGGTTCCGTCCTCCAGCTGGGCGGCGAACGCGTTGTACGCGCGCTCGTCGAACAGGACGAACCTGACCTCCTCCACGGCCGTGTCCGTGGCCCGGACCGTCTCCACGGCGATGCGGGCCGCGTCGTCCATCGGCCAGCGGTAGACGCCGGTGGAGATGGCGGGGAACGCGACCGTCTTCGCGCCCAGTTCGTCGGCGACGCGCAGGGACTCGCGGTAGCAGGAGGCGAGCAGGTCCGAGCGGTCCTCGGTGGTGCTGTACACGGGGCCGACGGTGTGGATGACCCAGCGGGCGTCCAGGTCGCCGGCGGTGGTGGCGACCGCCTGGCCGGTGGGCAGGCCCTTGCGGTACTTCGTGGCGCGCAGCCGGCGGCACTCCTCGAGGATCGCCGGTCCGCCACGCCGGTGGATGGCGCCGTCGACGCCTCCCCCGCCGAGCAGGGAGGAGTTCGCCGCGTTGACGATGGCGTCCGCGCTCTGCCGGGTGATGTCGCCCTGGACGAGGGTGATCGTGGTCATGCCCGTCACCGTAGGGAGCCGGGGCCTGTGGATGCGGGAACGCGCCGGTCAGGTCTGGCGCAGGCGCCGCCAGACGGCCTTGGCCGCGTTGTGCCCCGACATGCCGTGCACTCCGGGTCCGGGCGGGGTGGCCGAGGAGCAGATGTAGACGGCCGGATGCGGGGTGGCGTACGGGAAGAGGGACAGCCGGGGGCGCAGCACGGCCTGCAGGCCGGTGACCGCGCCGGTGGCGATGTCGCCGCCGACGTAGTTGGCGTTGCGCGCGGCAAGCTCCGGCGGACCGGCGGTGGCGCGGGCCAGGACGCGGTCGCGGAAGCCGGGGGCGAAGCGCTCGAGCTGGCGTTCTATGGCGTCGGTGAGGTCCCCGGTCCAGCCGTTGGGGACGTGGCCGTAGGCCCAGAAGACCTGCTTGCCCTCGGGCGCCCGGGTGGGGTCGGCGACGCCGGGCTGCACGGTGATCAGGAACGGCGCGTCGGGGGCGCGGCCCTCGCGGGAGGCGGCGCGCAGGGCGGTGCCGATCTCCTGGCTGCTCGCGCCGATCTGCACGGTGCCGGCGACGCGGGCCTCCGGCGCGGTCCACGGCACGGGGCCGTCCAGCGCGTAGTCGATCTTGAAGACGCCGGGGCCGTACCGGTAGCGGCCGTACAGGTCGCCGAGGCCGGCGATGCGGGCCAGGGCGGTGGGCGAGGTGTCGAAGACGTAGGCGCGGGCCGGCGGCAGGTCGTCCAGGCGTTTGACCTCGTAGTCGGTGTGGATCTGGCCGCCGAGGTCCCTCAGATGGGCGGCGAGCGCGTCGGAGATGGCCTGGGAGCCGCCGCGGGCGACGGGCCAGCCGCGGGCGTGCGCGGCGAGGGCGAAGACCAGGCCGATGGCGCTGGTCGCGAAGCCGCTCAGGGGTGCCATGACGTGGGCGACGAGACCGGCGAGGAGCGCCTTGGCCTTCTCGTCGCGGAAGCGGCGCATCAGCCAGGTCGACGGCGGCAGCCCGGCGAGCCCGAAGCGGGCGAGGGTGACCGGGTCGCGGGGCAGCGCGGTCAGCGGCAGGGACATGAAGTCGCGGGCGAGGGTGTCCCAGCGGGGCAGGAAGGGCTGCACCAGGCGGCGGTAGGCGCCGGCGTCCCGGGGCCCGAAGGAGGCGGCGGTCTCGGCCAGCGACCGGGACAGCACGGCGGCGGAGCCGTCCGGGAACGGGTGGGCCATGGGCAGCTCGGGCTGCAGCCACTCGAGGCCGTAGCGCTCCAGGGGCAGGGCGCGGAAGGCCGGGGAGTTGATGCCGAGGGGGTGTGCCGCGGCGCAGGGGTCGTGGCGGAAGCCGGGCAGGGTGAGCTCCTCGGTGCGGGCACCGCCCCCCACGGTGTCCCTGGCCTCGAACAGCGCCACGGTGAAGCCGCGCCGGGCCAGCTCCACGGCGGCGGTCAGTCCATTGGGCCCCGCACCCACGACGACCGCATCGAGCATCGACGGCACCTTCGGACTCCTTTGTCAGCCGGTGGCCACTGGAGGATCAGGATATGCCGGGCCGCCGTCCCCCGGTCGCGGACCGAGAGGTGATCGTCCGCGGTCCCGGGCCGCTGGCGCCACCGCCCTGCGGCGCCACCGCCGCGCGGCGCCACCGCCGTGGCGGGCGGGACGGCAACGGGCCGACGGGCATGCCAGATCACTCCGGATCACCGGGGCTCGGGAGATCAGGACCCGTCGGACAGCAGCCCGGCCACCCGGCGGGCGGTCGCGGCGTCGCGGGCGGCGGTGAACGGCAGGGTGTTGCCGCCGGTGATCCGGAACGGCTCGCCCGCGCGGGTCAGATGCGTTCCGCCCGCCTCCTCGACCAGCAGCAGCCCGGCCGCGTGGTCCCAGGCCGCCTCCCAGCTGAAGGCGGTGGCGTCGGACTCGCCGCGGGCGATCGCCAGGTACTCAAGCCCGGCCGAGCCGCAGGAGCGCGGGGCCACGCCGTCGGTCCACAGGCCGAGCAGGGCGCGCTTCTGCTCGTCGGTGGTGTAGTCGGGGTGGGAGACCGCCACCCGCAGCTCGCTCCCGGGCTCCGGGGAGCCGGAGTGCAGCGGCTCGCCGTCGAGGAGGGCGCCCCGGCCGCGGACGGCGGTGGCAAGGAGGCCGCGGGCGGGGGCGTAGGTCCAGGAGGCGTGCACCACTCCCCCGTGTGCGAGTGCGACGAGCGTGCAGAAGCCGGGCTCGCCGCGCACGAACTGCCGTGTGCCGTCGACCGGGTCGACGATCCACACGGGCGCCTCGCCACGTATCGCCTCGTACGAGGCCGGGTTGGCGTGCACCGCCTCCTCGCCGACGACGACCGAGCCGGGCAGCAGGGCGGGGAGCGTCTTGGTCAGGTACAGCTCCGCCTTGCGGTCGGCGTCGGTGACCAGGTCGTGCGGGCCGCTCTTGTGGTCCACCTCGTGCTCGGCGAGCCGGCGCCAGCGCGGCATGATCTCCTGCGCCGCCGCCTCCCGCAGGGCCTCCTCCACGTCGGCGGCGCGGCGGGCGAGGAACTCGTCGATGGTGTTGTGAGCGTCGATCATGTCTCCATGAGAGCACGTCGTCCCGCCGCGCCCCACTCGCCCGGGTACCGGGGGCTGCGACCCGGTCGCGAAGTCCGGAACCGGGCGGTGCTCAGGCCGGCGGGCACGCACCGTCCCGTCTCCGTCACCGCCCGAGTACGCAGCGAGTTGGGCCCTTCCGCCCCACAGGGAAGCGTGTGACACTGGCGTCCCGTCCGCAGTGTGGACCCCTCCGCCCCGACCCACGAGAAGTGCGCCGTGCGTTCCTTTCCTCTGCCGATCGCCCTGACCGCGCGCCTGTCCCCGGTGGTCGTACTCGCCGCTGCAGGGTGGGCGCTGTCCTCCGGCCCGCTGGCCGCTCCGCAGGCCGCCGAGAAGCCGCCCACCGAGAAGAAGACGCAGACGCAGTCCGCCTCCGCGCCGTCGGCGACCCAGGAGGCGAAGACCTACACCGCCGCTCCCGCACCGTGCACCGGCATCCCCGAAGACACCGTCAAGTCCCTTGTGCCGAACGCCAAGACGGCCGGCAAGGAGATACCGTCGACCGATGCCAAGCTGCGCCGCACCTGCTCGTGGAACGCACTCAAGGGGTACGAGTACCGCTGGCTGGACGTCTCCTTCGAGGTGATGGCCTCCGACGAGGCGGCGAAGCGGTCGTACGAGGGGCGGCTGCAGCAGAAGAGCGGCGGCGGATCCGTTCCCGGGCTCGGTGACGAGGCGTACTCCGTCGTGAACCTCACCACCGAGGACAAGCAGGAGACCCGCGAGGGCACGGTCGTGGCCCGCACCGCCAACGCGCTGGTGATCGTCACCTACAACGGCAGCGACTTCGAGTCGAAGAAGGCGCCCAGCTCGGACGAGATCAACAAGGGCGCCATCAAGGCCGCCAAGGCGGCGATGGCGACCCTGGAGAAGGCCCGGGACTGACATCCGGAATCCGCGATTCCGTGACATCCGTCACACCCCTCTCCCGATCTATGCGGGGCCATTAGTAGAGACGGCCGCGACGACATAGTCGACTTGTCCGTCTTGCCCCCGGGGTGGGGACGGCCGGCGTGAGCGGCGGTCACCTCCGCCGGCAGGCATCGCCGTCTCTTCGCACATGCAAGCCTGTTGACGTGACGACAGCCCCTGCGGCGCCCCTTCCCGCACCCCTTGGCACGCTCCGCCTCTCACCGCAAGGGGCTCGTCGGGCTACGAAGCGGGGTAGTAAAAGCGCCCGTTGCCCTGTGCGCCGGGGCCTTTCAAGAATGGCCACCCTCCGGACAGCAAGGGTGAGGTCACGCATGGCAAAGCATCGCCACCAGCAGCGCTACCGGCGGCCGGTCGTCGCCGCGATCGCCGCGAGCGTCATAGGCATACCGTCCGTCGCCATGGCCTGTACCGACTGGCCCGGCGACGATCAGGGGCGGCACGACCGCGCCGCCGCCACCACGGTCGCGCCCGAGGACCGGTGGGACGGCGCGAACTGGTACCGCGAGTGGAGCAGCCGCCCGGGCAACGCCCCCTCGGCGCACACCACGCCCGAGGCGAGTCCTACGAAGACGCACAAGAAGAAGGACGACGAGAAGTCCAAGAAGTCCCGTAAGGCGAAGAAGACGAGGAAGGCGAAGGCGAAGGCAGCCGAGACCACCCGCGCCTCCGAGCCGGCCAGGACGCCGAGCGCCGAGCCCTCCACCTCCGCCCCGAAGCCTTCCGCCTCCTCGTCCCCCTCCTCCTCGGCCCCGTCCTCGCCGAGCACCTCCAAGCCCTCCGCCACCGCCACGGGTGACGTCGCCCGGGTCGTGGACCTGGTCAACGCCGAGCGCGCCAAGGCGGGTTGCTCGGCAGTGACCGTCAACTCCAAGCTGACCAAGGCCGCTCAGGACCACAGCGAGGACATGGCGGCGAACGGGAACATGTCGCACACCGGCTCCGACGGCTCCACCCCCGACCAGCGCATCACCCGCGCCGGCTACAGCTGGAGCGCCTACGGCGAGAACGTCGCCTACGGCTACTCCACGCCGGAGCAGGTGATGGAGGGCTGGATGAACAGCCCCGGCCACCGGCAGAACATCCTCAACTGCAGCTTCAAGGAGATCGGCGTCGGCCTCTCCGGCACCTACTGGACCCAGGACTTCGGGACTCCCCGGTAGACCCTGATCACTGGCTGCTCACTGGAGGCGGGCCGCAGCCCGGTCGGAGGCGCTGCGGCCCGCCATCAGCGCCACGTACAGCACCAGCGAGGCGGCGAGGCCCACGGCCCAGCCGTAGTCCGCGAGGGGCTTCAGGAACGGGACCAGGCCGTCCTCGGGGAAGGGTCCCTTGCCCGGCGCCGAGTGGGAGCCGCCCACCGCGAGCACCCCGCCGGCCAGGAAGGCGACGACGGCCCGCAGGTTCCAGCCGGAGGTGTACCAGTAGCGGCTGCCCGGGGTGTACAGGCCGGGCAGGTCCAGCGCGGTGCGGCGGACGATCCAGTAGTCGCCGATGAGGATGCCGGCGACGCTGCCGAGCAGGCCGCCGACCAGGCCGAGCCAGGTGAAGATGTACAGCTCGGGCGTCTCGGTGAGCTTCCACGGCATGATCACCACGCCGACCACGCCGGTGATCAGCGCACCGGTACGGAAGGTGATCAACCGCGGCGCCAGGTTGGCCAGGTCGTACGCCGGAGAGACGACGTTGGCCGCGATGTTCACCGAGATCGTGGCGACCAGCACGGTCACCAGGGCGAAGAGCAGCCCGAAGACGTTGTCGGTCTTGCCGGCGAGCGCCACCGGATCCCACATCGCGACGCCGTACACCGCCTGCGAGCCGGAGGTGACGAACACCGACAGCAGCGCGAACAGGGTCATGGTGGTGGGCAGCCCGAGGGTCTGGCCCCACACCTGGGCGCGCTGGCCCGCCCCGAAGCGGGTGAAGTCGGGGATGTTCAGGCTCAGCGTGGACCAGAAGGCGATCATGCCCATGAGGGAGGGGAAGAACACCGGCCAGAAGTCGGCGCCCCAGCCCAGCTTCGAGGGCTGGTCGAGCAGCGGGCCCAGACCGCCCGCCTTGGTGGCGATCCACGCCAGCAGCGCCAGCGCGCCCACGATGACGAACGGCGCCGCCCAGTTCTCGAACCGGCGCAGGGCCTCCATCCCCCGGTAGATGATGGCCAGTTCGAGCGCCCAGAACAGCAGGAAGCAGACCCAGAGCGTCCACGGCTGGCCGCCCACCTCGGACGCCTCGGCCCAGCCGCCGAAGATCTTGCCCAGCAGCACGAAGATGCCCTGGCCGCCGATCCAGGTCTGGATGCCGAACCAGGCGCACGCCACCCCGGCGCGGATCATCGCCGGCAGGTTGGCGCCGCGCAGCCCGAAGGAGGCGCGGGCCATCACCGGGAAGGGGATGCCGTACTTGGGGCCGGCGTGGCCGGTGAGCAGCATCGGCGCCAGCACGATGACATTGGCGAGCGCGATGGTGAACACCGCCTGCTTCCAGTCCATGCCGAGCGCCACCAGGCCGGAGGCCAGCAGCCAGGAGGGGATGTTGTGCGCCATCCCCACCCACAGCGCGCAGAAGTTGTACGTCGTCCAGCGGCGCCGGGCCAGCGGCACGGGCAGCAGGTCGTCGTTGACGAAGCGGCTGTGGGTGGGGACGGCGTCGGGCGGAAGCTCGACGCGTCCCGCCGGGTCGGTTATCGAGGGGTCGGAAGGTGTGGGCGGGACGGTCGCTGTCATGGACGTTCCCTTCGGCGGGGAGGACCGGTCGGTGAACGAGGGGAGGGGTTCGTGCTCGATCGGACGAGGGGACGGGTTCGTGCTCGGTCGAGCGCGGGGACGGACGGGTGCTCCAGCGGACGCGCGGGCGGCTCAGCCCTTGAGCGCCGGGATGATCTCCGCGCCGTACGCGTCGATCGTCTGCTCCTGTGCGTCGTGCATGTCGTAGACGGCGAACTGGTCGACGCCCAGCTCGCGCAGGGCCTGCAGCTTCTCGATGTGCGCCTCGGGGGGGCCGAGGAGGCAGAACCGGTCGACGATCTCGTCCGGCACGAAGTCCGTGGACGGATTGCCGGCCCGGCCGTGGTGGCTGTAGTCGTAACCCTGGCGGCCCTTGATGTACTCGGTCAGCGCCTCCGGCACCATGTCGGAGTGCTCGCCGTAGCGGGCCACCAGGTCGGCGACGTGGTTGCCGACCATGCCGCCGAACCAGCGGCACTGCTCGCGGGCGTGGGCCAGGTCGTCGCCGACGTAGGCGGGGGCGGCGACGCAGATGGTGAGGGAGCCGGGGTCCCGGCCCGCCTCGGCGGCGGCGTCGCGCACCGCCTTCACCATCCACTCGGTGAGGTAGAGGTCGGCGAGCTGGAGGATGAAGCCGTCGGCCTTCTGCCCGGCGAGCGCCAGCGCCTTCGGCCCGTACGCCGCCATCCACACCGGGAGCTTTCCGTCGCGCACCCAGGGGATGCGCAGCGGCCTGCCGTCGACCTCGGCCTCCCGGCCCTCGGCCAGGTCGCGGATGACTCCGATGGCCTCGCCGAGGCGGGCCAGGGTGTTGGGTCTGCGTCCGGCGACGCGCATGGCGGAGTCGCCGCGGCCGATGCCGCACACGGTGCGGTTGCCGAACATGTCGTTGAGGGTGGCGAAGGTGGAGGCGGTGACCTCCCAGGTGCGGGTGCCCGGGTTGGTGACCATCGGGCCGACCTTGAGTTTCGTGGTGTTGGCGAGGATCTGGCTGTAGATGACGAACGGCTCCTGCCACAGCACGGCGGAGTCGAAGGTCCAGCCGTAGGTGAAACCGCTGCGTTCGGCGCGCTTCATCAGGCTGACGACCCGCGAGGCGGGCGGGTCGGTCTGCAGGACGAGTCCGAAGTCCATGGCACGACTCCTTGCGTGAGATTCAGCCGAGGTACTGGCAGGTGGAGCGCGGGATGTAGACGCCGTGCCCGGCGTGGCCGGTGTACTCCCGCTCGGTGATGACCGGGACGCCGCGCGAGAGGACGGTCTCGACCCGGCCGGTGATCCGCTTGCCCTCGTAGGCCGAGTAGTCGACGTTCATGTGGTGGGTCTCGGCGGACAGCACCTGCTCGGCGTGCGGGTCGTAGATCACGACGTCGGCGTCGGCGCCCGGCGCGATGGTGCCCTTCTTCGGGTAGAGGCCGAACATCCGGGCCGGGGTGGCGCAGGCGATCTCGATCCAGCGGCGGCGGCTGATGTGCCCGTCCAGGACGGCCTGGTGGAGCAGGTCCATGCGGTTCTCCACGCCCGGCAGCCCGTTGGGGATCTTGGAGAAGTCGCCGCGGCCGAGTTCCTTCTGGCCCGTGAAGCAGAAGGGGCAGTGGTCGGTGGAGACCACCTGGAGGTCGTTGGTGCGCAGGCCCTGCCAGAGCTTGGCCTGGTGCTCCTTGGGCCGCAGGGGCGTGCTGCAGACGTACTTGGCGCCCTCGAAGTCCGGCTCGGCGAGGTTGTCGGTGGACAGGAACAGGTACTGCGGGCAGGTCTCGGCGAAGACCGGCAGTCCCTCGTCGCGGGCGCGGGCGAGTTCGGCGACCGCCTCCATGGCCGAGACGTGCACCACGTACAGCGGGGCGCCGGCGACCTGGGCGAGGCGGATGGCGCGGTGGGTGGCCTCGGCCTCGAGGAGGGCCTTGCGCACCTCGCCGTGGTAGCGGGGGTCGGTCTCGCCGCGGGCGAGCGCCTGCTCGACGAGGACGTCGATGGCGATGCCGTTCTCGGCGTGCATCATGATCAGGCCGCCGTTCTCGGCGGAGCGCTGCATGGCGCGCAGGATCTGCCCGTCGTCGGAGTAGAAGACGCCCGGGTAGGCCATGAACTGCTTGAACGAGGTGACGCCCTCCTCGACGAGGAGGTCCATCTCCTTGAGGGTCTCCTGGTTCACGTCGGAGACGATCATGTGGAAGCCGTAGTCGATGGCGCAGTTGCCCTCGGCCTTGGCGTGCCAGGCGTCGAGTCCGGCGCGCAGCGACTGGCCGACGCTCTGCACGGCGAAGTCGACGATGGTCGTGGTGCCGCCCCAGGCGGCGGCGCGGGTGCCGGTCTCGAAGGTGTCGGAGGCGAAGGTGCCGCCGAACGGCAGCTCCATGTGGGTGTGGGCGTCGACGCCGCCCGGGATGACGTACTTGCCGGTGGCGTCGATGACCCGGTCGGCGGTGAGGGCCTCGGCCGCGGGAGTGCCGGTGGCGGCGAGGGCGGCGATGCGGCCGTCCTCGATCAGGATGTCGGCGTGGGTCTCGTCGGCGGCGGTGATGACGAGACCGCCGCGGATCAGTGTCCGGCTGCTCATGTCCGTCTCGCTCCTCGCTGTGGGTGCGTGCGGGTGGTGTGAGGGCTCGTCGCTCCCCCGGTCTTCGCCTCGCTCGATCGGGGACCCCCGTGGCGGCGGGGCCGCGGACCGTCCGCGGCCCCGCGCCCGGTCCGGGCGGTTACGGCGCCGTCAGCGGCGTATAGGCGGCGGGCGCGCGGTCCCGGTAGAACTGCCAGCGGTCCCGGACCTCGCGGAGCTTGGCCATGTCCAGGTCCCGTACGACCAGTTCGGTCTCCTTGTCGCCGGCCACCTCGCCCACGAAGCGGGCCTCCGGGTCGACGAAGTAGCTGGTGCCGTAGAAGTCGTTGTCGCCCAGCTCCTCCACACCGACCCGGTTGATCGCGCCGACGAAGTACTCGTTCGCGACCGCGGCCGCGGGCTGCTCCAGCTGCCACAGGTAGCCGGACAGGCCCCGGGAGGTGGCCGAGGGGTTGAACACGATCTCCGCGCCCGCGAGTCCGAGCGCCCGCCAGCCCTCGGGGAAGTGGCGGTCGTAGCAGATGTAGACGCCGATCCGGCCGGCCGCGGTGTCGAAGACGGGCCAGCCGAGGTTGCCGGGCCTGAAGTAGAACTTCTCCCAGAAGCCGCGCACCTGAGGGATGTGCGTCTTGCGGTACTTGCCGAGGTAGGAGCCGTCGGCGTCGATCACCGCCGCGGTGTTGTAGAGGACGCCGGGCTGCTCCTCCTCGTACATCGGCAGCACCAGGACGATGCCCAGCTCCCGGGCGAGGGACTGGAAGCGCTTGACGATCGGGCCGTCGGGGATGGCCTCGGCGTACTCGTAGAAGGCCGGGTCCTGCACCTGGCAGAAGTAGGGGCCGTAGAACAGCTCCTGGAAGCACAGCACTTGAGCGCCCTGGGCGGCAGCGTCGCGGGCTGCCTGTTCGTGGACCTGGATCATCGACTCCTTGTCGCCGGTCCAGGCGGTCTGGAAGACGGCGGCACGGATCACTCGGCTCATCGCAACCTCCGGTCGCTCGGTGTGCGGCGAGCCTAGGAAGTGCGCGAGCCTGCGTTGAGGTACACGGTGTCACGTCTGCGGGGGCCAGGCGTGTCACCGTGTCACTGCTGAACCGGCCCATGTCTCACCGCCGTTGTCGCAAGTGGTCGCGGGTTTCAAGTGGCGTTGCGCGTGATGTGCGGTGGTGTCGCGCGCGAGACGCCACCGGTGCTGCGCGCGAGGCGTCAGCGGTGCCGCGCGGGGCGCGTCACTGGTGCTGCGCGTCGTGCGCGAGGAGCGCGATGTGGACCGAGGCGGCCTGCTCGAAGTCGTCGAGGTCCACGCCGAGCCGCGCCTGTATCGCCTCCAGACGGCGGTAGAGGGCGGGGCGGGAGACATGGTGGAGCTGGGCGGTGCGGGACTTGTTGCGTCCGGTGGCCAGATAGGTGCGCAGCACGGACAGCAGGTCCTCGTCCGGCTCGCTCAGCAGTCCGTCCAGCTCGCGCTCGGCGAAGGACTGCACCTGCGGGTCGTCGCGCAGCAGGCGGATCAGCCCGCGCAGATGGACGTCCCTCAGGCGGACCACGGGCGGCAGGTCAAGCGCGGGGGCGGATCCGGCGGCGGCGTCGGCCACGTGCCGGGCCTCGCGGAGTCCGGCGGGCACGTCGTCGAAGACGGTCCGCGCGTCGGCCGCGGCCACGACGACCGGTTCGGGGCCCGGCTCGGCGCGCAGCCGGGCGGCGAAGTGCGCGGTGAGCGCCTGCGGGTCCTGGTCGCGGGCGAGGCTGAGCAGGACGGCGCTCGCCCCGTCGGCGAGTTCGCCGGTGAGGCCGGGCAGGCCCAGCAGGCGCAGCACGCGGTCCAGCCGGGCCGCGCTCCGTCCGCGGACCACCAGGGGCACGAAGGTGCGCCGGTTCACCGGCAGTCCGGCGGCGCGGGCCCTGGGCAGCAGCTGCCGTGCGGGCAGGACGCCGCTGATCAGGTCGGTGAGCAGGCTCTGGGCGGACTGCTCCTCCCAGGAGCAGGCGGCGCCGCCGACGAGCATGCGGTGCAGCACGAGGGCCTCGGCGGCCCGGTCGGCGAGCAGCCGGCCGGTCGCGGTGTCGCCGCGGTAGCCGCACAGCACCAGCCGGCCCCAGCGTTCGCCGCGCCCGCCCAGTTCGGCGCGGATCCAGCCGTCGCCCTCGGTGCGGCCGGCCTGGCGGGCGATGCGGTCCCAGTCGCGCAGCACGTCGTCCACGGCGGGCCGCTCCCCCGCCGTGCCGAGGACGCGGTGGGCGAGGTTGGTGACGACGACGGGGCAGCCGCTGTGCCGGGCGATCTCGTCGAGCAGGCGCTGCAGCGGGGCGCCGGCGGTGATGAGCGCCGTCAGTTCGGTGCGGACGGACTCGGAGAGGCTGACCGCGGCGAACTTGCGGCGCACCAGCCGGGACTGGACCTCCTCGGTGAGCTGGGCGAAGGGGAAGGGCCGGTGGAGCACCACCAGGGGCAGCCCGCACCGCTCGGCCACCCGCCGCATCGCGTCCGGCGGCGAGGGGAAGGCGCGGCCGAGTCCGAGGACGACCGCGGCTGCGTCCGCCCGGTGCAGGGAGCGCACGTACTCGGCCTGCTTCTCCTCGTCCCCGGCCAGCAGCACGCCGGTGGTGAGGACCATCTCGCCGCCGCTGAGCATCACTCCGACGTCGGCGGCCTCGGCGACATGCACCCAGCGCACCGGCCGGTCCAGCCGGTGCTCGCCGGCCACCACCTCGGGCTCACCGGCGAGCACCCGCTCCAGCGCGAGCACCTGACGGACCGACAGTGCGGGTGCCGGGGCTTCCCAGGAGTCCGAGACGCTGACCATGGCGGCTTTCCCTTGATCGGTGTGCTGCTACTGGATGCTCCTCAGCGCGCGTTCGAGGATCGCGGCGCCCTCCTCGGCCTCCGCCACGTTGAGGGAGAGCGGCGGGGCGATGCGCAGGGCGCTGGTGTCGTGGCCGCCGCCCTTGCCGATGAGCAGGCCGCCCTCGCGGGCCGCCTCCAGCACGGCGGAGGCCGCCTCGGGGTAGGCCTCGTCGGTGCCGGGCCGGGCCAGTTCGATGCCGATCATCAGGCCGCGTCCGCGCACCTCGCGCACGGCGGGGACCTGCGCGGCGACGGCCCGCAGCCGTTCGATGAGCAGGCCGCCGACCCGGCGGGCGTTGCCCTGCAGGTCGTGTTCGAGGAGGTAGTTGAGGTTGGCGAGTCCGGCGGCCATGGTGATCTGGGTGCCGCCGAAGGTGGAGATACTGTTGGCGTCCAGGCAGTTCATGATCTCGGCGCGGGCCACCACGCCGCCGATGGACATGCCGTTGCCGATGCCCTTGGCGAAGGTGAGCATGTCGGGCGGGCCGCTCTGGCCGTGCGCCTGCCAGCCCCAGAAGTGCTCGCCGGTGCGGCCCCAGCCGGTCTGCACCTCGTCGGAGATCCACAGGATGCCCCGCTCCTGCAGCACCTCGCGGAAGGCGGCGTAGAGGCCGTCCGGGGGCGAGGTGAAGCCGCCGACCCCCTGGATCGGCTCGGCGATCAGCGCGGCGGGCGGGCGGGTGTGGCCGAGCAGGTCCGTCAGGTCGTCGACGCAGGCCTCGATGAAGCCCTGGTCGTCGAGGTGCGCGAACGGGCCGCGGCTGCGGACGCCGCCGTGCACGTAGAGCGTCTGCAGCGGGGACAGCGAGGTCGGGGACCAGCTGCGGTTGCCGGTGATGCCGACGGCGCTGAAGGAGCGGCCGTGGTAGCTGTTGCGCATCGCGAGCACGGTGTTGCTGCGCCGGTAGGTGGTGGCGAGCAGCAGGGCGGTGTCGTTGGCCTCGGTGCCGGAGGTGGTGAAGAACACCCGTGCGTTGGGGATGCCGCTCAACTGGGCGATGCGTTCGGCGAGTTCCACCATCGGCCGGTTGAGGTAGAGGGTGGAGGAGTGCAGGATCCGCCCGGCCTGTTCGCTGACGGCCTTGGTGATCTCGGGCAGGGCGTGGGCGGTCATGGTGGTGAGGATGCCGCCGAAGAAGTCCAGGTAGCGGTTGCCGTGGGAGTCCCAGACGTGGCGTCCCTCGCCGTGGGTGATCTCGATGGGCTCCTCGTAGTAGAGGGCGAGCCAGTCGGGGAGGACCGCGCGGTGGCGGCCCAGCAGGTCGTCGGTCATGGCTGCACCAGCCCTTCGTAGGCGTCGGGTCGGCGGTCCCGGTAGAAGGCCCAGGTCTTGCGCACCTCGTCGACGAGGTCGAGGTCCAGGTCGCGGACGAGGAGTTCCTCCTCGGTGTCGCTGGCGGCGTCGCCGACGAACTGGCCGCGCGGGTCGACGAAGTAGGACGTGCCGTAGAAGTCGTTGTCGCCGTACTCCTCCCGGCCCACGCGGTTGATGGCGGCGACGAAGTAGCCGTTGGCGACGGCGGCCGCGGGCTGTTCCAGCTTCCACAGGTGGGAGGAGAGGCTGCGGTGGGTGGCGGACGGGTTGTACACCAGCCGGGCGCCGTTGAGGCCGAGCTGGCGCCAGCCCTCGGGGAAGTGCCGGTCGTAGCAGATGCAGACGCCGACCTTGCCGGCCGCGGTGTCGAAGACGGGCCAGCCGAGGTTGCCGGGCTTGAAGTAGAACTTCTCGCGGAAGCCCTTGAGCTGCGGGATGTGGTGCTTGCGGTACTTGCCGAGGTAGCCGCCGTCGGCGTCGATCACGGCCGCGGTGTTGTAGTAGAAGCCGGGCTGCTCGATCTCGAACACGGGCGCGATGACGACCATGTTGGTCTCGCGGGCCAGGTCCCGCATCCGGCGCACGGTGGGCCCGTCGGGAACCGGCTCGGCCCACTGGTAGTGCTCGGGGTCCTCGACCTGGCAGAAGTACGGGCTGTTGAAGACTTCCTGGAACCCGATGATCTTCGCGCCCCGCCGGGCCGCCTCGCGGGCGTGCTCCTCGTGCTTCGCCAGCATGGACTCGGTGTCGCCGGTCCAGCTGGCCTGAACCAGAGCGGCACGTACGACGTTGGCCATGAGCTGCTCCTTCGAGCGACGTCAGCGCCTCTACGCCCGTAGAAACGGCCGTAGAGGGACGAACGTAAGCCTCTCGGACGTCCTTGCCAAGACCATCGTCGCCAACCCGCTGAGTCGAGCGCGATTCGCACTCCTGTGGGTGATCGCGGCGGACGTCAGGAGGCCGTGCCGGCGACCCGGAGGGCGTGCACCAGGTCCCAGTAGCACTCCTCGCAGACGCCCTGCGCGGCGCCGAGCAGCAGCGGCACCAGGCGCTCGGGATCCAGGGCGGCGCTGCGGGCGGCCTCCTCGGGGGTGCGGGTGCGCACACAGGCGTCGAGCAGCGCCCTCACCTCGTGGTGCCGCCGCTCGGCGGTGAGCTCGAGCACCGCCCGCCCGATCTCCTCGGCGGGGCGGGCGACGCCCTGCCGCAGCAGCTGCCCGGCGTCCGCGGTGCGCCCCGCCGCGGCGAGCGTCTCGGAGGCGGTGACCAGGCGTCCGGCGGGCAGCGAGGCGCACTCCCACAGCAGGGTCGCCCAGTCGGCCGTCAGCCCGGCCCGCTCCATCTCGGCGGCTAAGAGCGGGAAGCGCTCCGGCGGCCACTGGGCGAGGTCGACGAGCAGCACATGCGCCTCACCGGTGCGCCCCTCGGCCCGCAGCCGGGCCAGGTGCGCGACGGCCCGCCGGGTCTCCTGCCGCGACGCACCGTCGGCCGCGACCCGTACGCGGGGCCGCGGCGGCTCCTCTTCCTCCGTCTCCACCCCGGCGAAGCGGGCACCGCGCGGCGTGCGGGGCGGCGCCGGCGCCGCGGCAGGGGCGCCGGAGGCGGGCGGAGCCTCGGCCGGGGGCACGACTACAGGCGGGGTGTCGTCCTCCACCGCCCCGGCGAACCGTGCACTGCCCCGACGGCGCTTGCGGGGCTTGGGGGGTTTGGGGGGTTTGGGGGCCGGCTCCGGAGCCTGGACGGGCTGCTCGGGCGGCGGGGTGACTTGGGGGGCGGGAGCGGGCGGGGCTTGGGCGGGAGCGGGCTGGGCGAGGGCTGCATCCGCCGGTGCCGGTACGGCGTTCCCCGCGGTGGCTGAGCCAGGCTCCGGGCCTCCAGGTGCGGGGCTGGACTCCGTGTCTCCTCCCGGTGCCGGGCCGGCCTCCGCGGCGGGGCTGCCCCAGCTCGCCGTGCGGGCGGAGGCCGGCGCATGCTCACCCTCCCGGGCCCCGGCCGGGCCGTGCTCGCCCGCCCACCCCTGGGCCGCCTCACTCTGCTCCCGCCGCTCCAGGTGCTCCAGGTGCTCCAAGTGCTCCAAGTGCTCCAGCCTGGAGCGGAGTTCGGCGCACCGCGCCGTGGCCCGGGCGTGGTCGTCCTCCGCCCAGGCCAGGTCCACCCGGATCGCCTCGGCCTCCGCACCCGTGGGAGCGGAGGCCAGCGCCCGGCTGAGGGCGGCCCTGCGCTCCGCGGCGTACTTGCGTTCGCGGAGCATCACATCGAGACGGTCGGTGAGGGCCTCGCGGGCGCCGGGGCGGGCGTCGTATGCGGTGAGCGCGGCGGTGTGCAGGGCGCGGGCCCTGGCGGTCTCCGCCTCGGCGGCCCGGGCGCCGTGGGCGGCGGCGTAGTCCTGCAGCAGCGCCTCCACCACGTCCCACGGGGGCACTTCGCTCCCGGCGAGGCAGGCCCGCATACCGTCCGGATCCCGCTGCCAGAACACCGCACACCAGCCGCCCGACTGGTCGAGGCGCCCCAGCAGGGCATTGAGGTAGTCCCTGAACTCCCTGACCCGTACCGGAATTTGCTCCACCGCCATGCTCGGCTCCCGCCAACTGGAGTACTGCGCTCCGTAGGCAACACCAGTTGTGTTACGGCTGAGCTACAGGGAGTTTTCGGCAGTGACGCAAGGTGCGCGGGAGACCACCGTGCGGAGGTGAGTCGTTGCGTCGCGGACGATCACGCCGCGAGGGAGGCGCCTCCTGTACAGTGCGCGGCCAACTGATCCATGGACAGGCCCAGTTCGCCCGCCAGGGCCGCCACCGTGAAGAAGGCAGGGGTCGGCGCGCGTCCCGTCTCGATCTTGCGGAGCGTCTCGGCGGAGATGCCGGCCTTCGCCGCCACCTCGGCCATGCTGCGGTCGCCGCGGGCCTGACGCAGCAGCCGGCCGAGCCGTTCGCCGCGTTCGCGTTCTTCCGGGGTGAGAGGGGTGCGCACCATGACGCCCATTCTAATACCGGTATAGTAATTGGCATGGTGGAGCTGAAGACGGACTCATCGATCGACGCCATGCACGAGGCGGGCCAGGTCGTCGCGAACGCGCTGACGGCCGTGCGCGAGGCCGCCGACGTGGGCGTCTCCCTGCGGGAGCTGGACGAGGTGGCGCGGGACGTGCTGCGCGAGGCGGGCGCGACCTCGCCGTTCCTCGGCTACCGGCCCTCCTTCGCGCCGACCCCGTTCCCGGCGGTGATCTGCGCCTCCGTCAACGACGCGATCGTGCACGGCATCCCGACCGGCTACCGGCTGCGCGACGGCGACCTGCTCTCCGTCGACTGCGGCGCCCAGCTGAACGGCTGGACCGGCGACTCGGCCCTCAGCTTCGTCGTGGGCACTCCGCGCCCCGAGGACCTGAGACTGATCGAGACGGCCGAGCGGGCGCTGGCCGCCGGGATCGAGGCGGCCGTCGCCGGCAACCGCATCGGCGACATCGCCCACGCGATCGGCACGGTCTGCCGCGCGGCGGGCTACGGCATCCCGGACGGCTTCGGCGGCCACGGCATCGGCCGCCACATGCACGAAGACCCTTCCGTCCCCAACGAGGGGCGCCCGGGCCGGGGCATGCCGCTGCGCCCCGGTATGGCCCTGGCGATCGAGCCCATGCTGATCGCAGGCGGCACCGACGGCTACCACGCCGCCGCCGACGGCTGGACCCTCCGCACCAACGACGGCACCCGCGCGGCCCACGCGGAACACACCATCGCCATCACAGACTCCGGCCCCCGCATCCTGACGGCCCGCCGGGCCTGAGCCGCGCCGCCCGGCCGCCCGTCCCCGAACCTCGACTGCCCCTGCACGCGAGCACGCCGCCGTCAGATGCGCGGGCTCCCGGCCCACCCCTCGGAGCATCGCCCGCTCCGAGCCTCATCGCGGGACACCCCGCCCGGAGCCATGTCGTCGGGCACGGGCGCGCCCCACCCGCCGTCGGGGCATCGCCCGCTTCGGGCCCGGCCGCCGACACCACACCCCGGCGGAGCCGAGCCGCAGCTGCCCTGAGGAGCACCGCGCGCGAGCGTGCCTGAGCCGCGCCCGCCCGCCACTGCACGCGGTGGCGGCCGGCCACTCCCCACAACTGCCGCCGCCGGACACGCGGCTCCCCACCAGCTCAGAGACATCACCCGCCCCAAGCTCGCCGCCCACACCACACCCCAGCGGAGCCACACCGTCACCACCGGCCGTCCCCGAGCCGCGCCGCGCCCCGGACGGGGGCGCTC
>NZ_BAAAIZ010000088.1:0-6195 GCF_039526425.1 Streptomyces thermospinosisporus | reverse complement strand
CGCTACCCAACACCACCAACGCGACCACTGATTGATCGGCTACACCACGAGAAGGGACATGACCCCGAGATCAACGATGCCCGAGTGGGTGCTGGCTCTGCACCGCGTCAGCCGACTCAGCAGCAGAGAGCTCCAGGTGTTCCGGCTACTGGCAGACGGGGCCAGCAACGCCGAGATCGCCGACGAACTGGTGGTGACGGAGCGGACGGTACGCGCACACACCGGCAGCATCCTCTCGAAGTTGGAACTCAAGTCACGCTTGAAGGTGTGTCTGACGGCCTTCGCATACACGCAAAGACTGGCTCTGAAGCCAATGGGCCTGGGGCCACAGGGGGGCCAGAGTGGAGTCATCACAGCACGGGAGGAGGTGAATGAGATGAAGAAGTTCTACGAGGCCCCTGCTCTGATCGAGCGTGGCGCCTTCGCGGCTGCTACGGCCGGGTTCGGCCGGCTCCTCGCCGACCAGCTGGTTGGTCGGCTGATCCCGTAACCGAGGCTCGACAATGCAGGAAGGTACCCGGCATCCCATGGACAGTTTTGTGGTGGCACCTGACCACGATGCGGCCGCGGCGGCTGTCGGGTGCCTTCCCTTCGAGCCGACACACGTCGTGCCCCACCCTTCCGGGCGGCCCTGGATCCTGGCAGACCTGCCCTTCGCCACTCTCTCCGTCGTCCACGTAGACGGGAAGACGCTCGCTCTCATAGGGCCGGGCGACGTGCCCCAGGACCAGATGGCAGATGCTCTTTCAGCGTGCGTGAGCGTTATGGACCTGGACGGATTCATCACCTCGCTGCCCGGAGTGTTCCACGTCATCGCGCGGATTGCCGGGACATCTCGCGTACAGGGCACCGCGTCGGGGCTCCGGCAGGTGTCCTACGCAGAACACGTCGGCCACATCTGGGCAAGCGACCGGGCCCGCACGCTCGCACGGCTGACGGGGGCACCGCTGGATCGGTCCGCGCTGGCGCTCCGGCTGCTGGAGCCCGTGCCCCATCCCTTACCCCAGCGTGGGCTGTGGCGCGGTATCGAGACGGTGCCACCGGGGCACTGTCTCGTCCTGGGCGATGGGCGGGACAGGCGGGTCGAGTGTTGGTGGCGCCCGCCGGCACCGAGCAGAACGCTGGCCGCCGGCGCGGATCGGGTACGGGAAGCCCTGCGCCTTTCGGTGCGGCAGCATGCGCGGGGGCGGACGAAAGTCAGCAGTGAACTGTCGGGCGGCTTCGACTCCACGGCGCTGTTCTTCCTCGCTGAGCGGGAGCGACCGGTCATGGCCGTGACGGCCGCCGGCCGCGACCCCTTGGACAAGGACGCGGCTTGGGCCGCATGCGCCGTGAGCCACGCCAGCCAGGTCGACCACCGCGTGGTCCCGGCCGAACGCCTGCCGCTGGTCTACGCACAGTTGGACCGGGCGACCGAGCCGCTGGACGAGCCGTCCATCGCCGTCGCAAGCCGGTCACGAGTCCTGGCAATGACGGAGATTCCGCGCCGGGAGGGCGCCGACCTCCACCTCACCGGCCACGGCGGTGACCACTTGTTCGTTGGCCTGCCGACGCTGACCACAGACCTCCTACGCCGTCGGCCATTGCTGGCCCTGCGCCACATGAATGCCTATCGCGGCATGTTCGGCTGGCCATGGATCGGCATGGCCAGACAACTGATCAGCCCTGGCTCCTACAGACGCTGGTTGGCGACGTCGGCGACCTCGGGCACCGCGGCGGACCCGCGGTTCCCCATCCTCACCTGGGGAATCGGAGCGACCATGCCGCCCTGGCTCACACTTCCCGCCGCGGAGATGATCCACGAGGAAGTCCGGCAGGCCGTGCAGACGGCGACACCGCTGGCCGCCACCCCGGGACGCCATCTCGAACTCGACGGGATCCGTGACGGAGCCCGCCTCGCGCGAGCCCTGACGGACATCACCGCCTGTGCCGGACTGCCCCTCTCCACGCCCTTCTTCGACGACCGGGTGATGGAAGCCGCACTCGCAGTGCGTATCGAGGACCGGGCCCGGCCCTTCGCCTACAAGCCGCTGCTCGCCGCCGCCATGCACGGCATCGTGCCCCCCGACCTGCTCAAAAGGACGACCAAGGGGGTAGGAAATATGGACCTGGCCGTGGGGCTGCGCACGTACGCGCCGCATCTCAGCCAACTCTGGTCCGACTCACGGCTTGCGGAACTCGGCCTGGTCGACGGGCAGCGCCTGGCATGCCTGTGCGCGCGCCCGGCCTCCGCCGAACTGGACGACGGTGCACTACTCACCACCGTGGCCTGCGAGCTGTGGCTCCGCAGCCTGGAACACGCATAGCACAGACAGGAGACGCTCATGGGTTTTAAGCTGCACGACCACATCTCGATGGTGCCCACCGAATACGGATCGGTCTTGCTCGACGAGCGCACCGGCGCCTACTTCCAGCTGAACCCCACGGGCACGGAAGTGGTGACTGGTCTGATCGAGCAGCACGACGCGGCCTACGTCGCGAGGAAGCTCGTGGCCGAGTACGACATCCCCGAAGAACAGGCGGCCTCCGATGTCGCAGCGCTCATCGCCCAGCTGCGTGAGGCGGAGCTGGTCCAGCCGTGAGCGCCGGAATGACCATGCCCGCCCGAGAGCCGGGCGGCTTATGGCGGCGGGCGAAGGTAAGGACCGCTGTCCTGGCCGGGCTGCTTCTGGCGCGCATGGCCCCGCATCGCATCCGCTCCTTTATGCGGCGAGCGGTGGGCGGAGCCCGGAAGGCGGAGTACGAGACGGTGGACGCCTACTACCGCGCTGTAGCCGCGGCCAGCCCCCGCTGCGCCGGGTGGCAGGGATGCCTCCCCCGCTCGATCGCGGTGGCGCTCCTGTGCCGGGCTGAGGGCAGGTGGCCGGACTGGAACGTCGGTGTCCGCCGGACGCCGCCCTTCGCGGCACATGCCTGGCTCGAAGCGGGGGGAAGGATCGTTGCCGAGCCGGGGACGCCGACGGCCTACGGGGTGCTCATGCACGTGGGGGCTGCTGATGTCTCCTAGCCGGGGCATGGCCGAGCCCGTGGGGCTCGCGGCACTCCTTCGCATGCTCCGGCCGCACCGGGGTCTTGTCGTCGGCGCGGTCACTCTGGTGATCACCGCCTCCGTGCTCGGTCTCGCGCAGCCGGTGCTCGCCGGCCGGATCATCGACCGCGTCCGCACCTCCGAGCCCATCGTCGGCCTTGTGCTGACCCTCACCTTGCTGTTCGTGGCGCAAACGCTGATCGACACGGCCGGCCGTTACCTCCTCGAGTGCACGGGCGAGAGTGTTGTCCGCGGGCTGCGGCAGCTGCTCGTCCGGCGGCTGATCCGCCTGCAGCTGCCCGTACTCCACACCCATCGCACCGGAGATCTGATCTCCCGGGCCACCGGTGACACGCTGGCACTGCGTGACAGCGTCACCCGCGGTCTCGTGGAGATCGCGGTGGGAGCTCTCACCGTCACGGGCGCCGCTGCGCTCATGGTTGCCATCGACCCCGTCCTGTTCCTGGTCGTTCTGGGTGTCTTCGCCGTCGCCGCGCTGGGGGTGACGGTCGTACTGAACCGCATTCGGGAAGCGGCGGAGCAGTCCCGGACCGCGGTGGGTGTGCTGACCGCGGATCTCGAAAGGAGCTTGTCGGCGATCCGGACCATCCGTATCCACCAGGCGGAGCGGCCTGAGACGGACCGGGTCCTGGCATCGGTCGATGCGGCGTTCGATGCGGGGGTCAGAGGCGCGCGCCTGGCAGCCACCGCCCAGCCTGCGATCCAGCTCGCGGCGTCCGGCTCCTTCCTCCTCGTCCTCGTGGTCGGTGGGATGCGCGTGGCCTCAGGGGATCTCCAACTCGGCGACCTGGTCGCCGTACTGCTGTACGCCACCTACCTGGTGATGCCCCTCGGCAACCTGCTGGAGGGCCTCACCACGCTCAAGAGGGCCATGGGCGCACTTCAGCGCGTGCAGGAGGCGCTGGATCTGCCCACCGAGTCCGACGACGGCACGCCCGGCGCGATCGCGGCAGCCGTTCCGGGCGCCCCAGCGCTCGCCTTCGCCGGCGTCCGCTTCGCCTATGACGGCAGACCCGCGCTGCGCGGAGTCAGCTTCGAGCTTGCTCGCGGGTCGAGGACGGCGTTGGTCGGCACCTCCGGATCCGGCAAGTCGACGATCCTCTCCCTGATCTGCCGGTTCTACGAACCGACGAGCGGCACCATCAGCTATCTCGGCCACGACGCAGCCGCGTTGACCCGCGACCAATGCCGTCAGCTCGTGTCGCTTGTCGAGCAGAGTGCCCCGGTACTCCACGGAACGATCCGGGAGAACCTTTGCATGGGTCGGCCCTCGGACGCGGCCGAAATGGACAGGGTGCTTCGCCAGGTCAACCTTCACGACTGGGTCGAGACCCTGCCCGACGGCGTTGACACCCAGGTGGGTGAGCACGGGGCGCAGCTGTCCGGCGGCGAGCGCCAACGCCTGGCGATCGCGCGGGCTCTGCTGACCCGGCCCGCCCTCCTGCTTCTCGACGAGCCGACCTCCAGCCTCGATGCGGAGAACGGGAGGACGGTGATGGACGGACTGCGCCGCCTCCACGGGGACGGCGTCACCGTGCTGATCGTCGCCCACCGCCTCTCGACCGTGCGCGATGCCGACCACATCCTCGTCGTCGACGACGGCGAAGTGGTCGCAGCAGGCAGCCACCACGAACTGGTGCACACCAGCGAGCACTACCGGCTCTTGCTGGGCACCCAGATCACAGACGACAAACACACCGACTTCTCGGGAGTGCAGAAGTGACCGCCGACCTTGAGTTCGCCGAGGCAGCGAGCGGACTCGCCCCCATCGCGCTCCGCGCTGCCGCCACTCTGCGGATGGCCGACCACATAGCCGCAGGCCACGACACCGTCCTGTCGCTGGCCGAGCGGACGGGCACCGACCCGGACCTGCTCAGCCGCGTGCTCCGGTTCCTCGCATGCCGTGGCGTGTTCGCCGAGCCTCGCCCGGGAACGTACGCGCTCACCCATCTGTCCCTCACCCTCCTGGAGGGCCACCCCTCGGGCCTATGCGATTGGCTGGACGCTTCAGGAGCCGGGGCGCGCATGGACGCCGCAGTCGGAGACCTCCTCGGTGCACTGCGCAGCGGCGAGCCCTCCTACCCCAGGCTGCACGGGCGGCCCTTCTACGAGGATCTCGCCCTCCAAAGTAGCGGCCCGGCCTTCGACAGTCTGCGCCACACGCACGCCGAGAGCTACGTCTCGGACCTACTGGCTGCGTATCCATGGGACCAGGCCAGGCGCATAGTCGACGTGGGTGGCGGCACGGGAGTTCTCGTAGAAGCCCTCATGCGCACCCACAACACCCTGCGCACCGTGCTTTTGGACCTCCCCGGTGCGGTGGCGGCCGCCACCGCCCGTATCGCAGCCGCAGGATTCGGCGATCGGTTCACCCCGGTGAGCGGCAGCTTCTTCGAACCCCTACCGGCCGGCGCGGACGTGTACACACTCGTCAACGTCGTCCACAACTGGAACGACGAACAGGCAGCCGCCATTCTGCGCCGGTGCAGCGAAGCGGGCCGAAGGGACTCCACCTTCATCATCGTAGAGCGACTCGTGGACCACGCCGACCCCCGGGCGATCACCGCCATGGATCTGCGTATGTTCCTGTTCCTCGGCGGAAAGGAACGGACCGCGGCTCAGCTCCGCGAGCTCGCGAGCGCGGCCGGCATGGCGTACCAATCGATGGTCGAGACCCCACCAGGACTGCAGCTACTCGTCTTCCGCAAGAGACGTTCCTGGAGCCCCAGGGTCCGGGCGGCGAAGGGTGACGGGAGCCCCAGCTGATTGCTCAGGTGGGGCCACGTCGAGTCCGGCAACGGGAGCTTTCGCCTGTGACGGCGGGTGATCCCGGTTCTTCTCGCGCACCCCGCTTCTCGGCTCGCTGGCTGCACCCTTTCCGCGCCAGCGGCGCCGTACTCGTTTTGCGCTGGCGTGGACAAAGTGCTTCTGTATGGTGGCTCACTGAAACGGCACGATGGCCTGTGACGCAGGCTGGCACTCGTGACGCTCGTTTGACGCCCGGCCCCCTGGAGAGCAGGGGTAAAATGGCTCTGACCAGGGGCTTTGTTGCCTACCCCAGGTGTCCACATCTTTCCGATGACCGCTCACGTGGAGTGCGTCGCCATCCTGGAGCCGGTCCGAGAGAGCCTCTGACCTGGTCTTTA
>NZ_BAAAIZ010000087.1:3030-8300 GCF_039526425.1 Streptomyces thermospinosisporus | reverse complement strand
GCCCACCCACCCGCACCTGTGGGCCGAGAGGCCCCCGGGCGGAGCTGCTCGCAAGGAAGCTGCCTCGCCCAGGCTTCTCACCCGAGACCCCATCCGCCCACCCACCCGTTCTCGCCGATCGGCGAACGCGAGCCTTCCACCGACACGTGGGCCGGTAAGTCGGTGGCCCCACCGCGCGGGTGAGCGGCGAGGGCGCGGCGCGCCCGGCAAGTCGCTCGCGGCCCGCTCGGGCACGGCTGCGAAGCCCCTGCGGGCCCCACCGCGCTGCCTCATCCGCCGGGGCGGGAATCGAACCCCGGCGGGGTATGCCCCGCCGGGGGCGTTGTTGCCCGAGCTGACGGTCAGGGACCTCGCAGCCGAGCGCGTCTGGTGGCCCCCTGAGCGGGGGAGCGGTGTGGCTGCGGGCGACAGCCGGTCGTTCGTGGCCCGCTCGGGCTGGGCTGCGAAGCCTCTACGAGCCCGCTGGGCCGCTTCACCCGCCGGGCGGCTGGACTCGTGGGCGTCCGCCCGCTTGTGCCCTGCCTCCCACCGGGCCGGTGATACGGCACCTTGGAGCCGACCGAGTCGGGTGGTGGGGTGGGCAAAGGGCGGGGTCCAGCGGCGGAGCCCCTGGTGGGGGTGCGGGGGCGAAGCCCCTGCGCCCGGGCCTGGAGGGGCTGCGGCTGGCAGGGACGGAGGGGTGGAGCCTCCGGTGCCTGGCCGGGCTGCGGCTGGGCGGGGTTGGAGAGAGGGACCCTCTCAGGCGAGGCCGCGGCGGGCGACCGCAGGGGGGCGGTGGCCGGCGATGGCGGCGACCATGTCGAGGACCTGGCGTGTCTCGGCGACCTCGTGCACCCGGTACACCTGCGCCCCCAGCCACGCCGACACCGCCGTCGTCGCCAACGTCCCCAGCACCCGCTCCTTCACCGGCTTGTCCAGGGTCTCCCCGACGAAGTCCTTGTTGGACAGCGACACCAGCACCGGCCACCCCGTGGCCACCATCTCCCCCAGCCGCCGCGTCGCCTCCAGACTGTGCCGCGTGTTCTTCCCGAAGTCGTGCCCCGGATCGATCAGCACGGACTCCCGCGGCACCCCCAGCGACACCGCCCGCTCCGCCAGACCCACGGTCACCTCGAGGATGTCGGCCATGACGTCGTCGTAGGCCACCCGGTGCGGCCGCGTCCGCGGCTGCGCCCCGCCCGCGTGCGTGCACACCAGACCCACCCCGTACCGCGCGGCCACCTCCGCAAGGCGCGGATCGACCCCGCCCCACGCGTCGTTCAGAAGATCCGCACCGGCCTCGCAGACCGCCTCGCCGACCTCGTGCCGCCAGGTGTCCACACTGATCACGACGTCCGGGAACCGCCGCCGCACCTCCGCGACGAAGCCCACCGTCCGCCGCGCCTCCTCCTCGGCGGTGACCTCCTCACCGGGCCCGGCCTTCACCCCGCCGATGTCGATGATCGCGGCGCCCTCCGCCACGGCCTGCTCCACCCGCGCCAGCGCCGGCTCGTCGAGGAACGTCGCCCCCTGGTCGTAGAAGGAGTCCGGGGTGCGGTTCACGATCGCCATGATCACCGGTTCGTGCGGCCCGAATTCCCGCCTGCCCAGCCTGAGCATCCCCTGTGCCTCTCCTCGTCCGTTCCGGCCTGCGCCGCCGACTGTCAGACTCGCATGGCACGATCGGACGCACACAACCGGATCCTGCATCCGGCACCGGCCCGTCCGGAGGCCCGCCAGACCTGCCGGACCTGTCAGACCTGTCAGACCTGTCCGGTCCGACCGACCCTTCGCCCATGGGGGATCCCGCGATGGTGATGTTCTTGTTCCTGGTCGTCGCGCTCGCCGTCGTGGTCGCCGCGGTGACCCTCGCCGTGGTCGGCGGCGGCGAGAAGGCGCCGCTGCCCGACGCGCCGCCGGAGCGCCTCCAGGACTCCCTGCCGCCGGACAGGCCGGTCGGCCGCGCCGACGTGGAGCGCCTCCGCTTCCCGCTCGCCGCCCGCGGCTACCGCATGGCCGACGTGGACGACGCCCTCGGCCGCCTCGGCGCCGAACTCGCCGAGCGGGACGCACGGATCGCCGACCTGGAGTCCGCCCTCGCCGGCGCCCGGGCCGCCGCGGCCCAGGCCTCCATGGACAAGCGGACCCGGCGCGACGAGGAGGACGAGCGGCCATGAGCGACACCGCCGCGCCCACCGGCCCGGACGGCGCCCCGCGCTGCCCCTGGGCCCTGTCCGCCCCGGACTACCTCACGTACCACGACGAGGAGTGGGGCCGCCCGGTCCACGGCGACGACGCCCTGTTCGAGCGGCTCAGCCTCGAGGCCTTCCAGTCCGGCCTGTCCTGGATCACCATCCTGCGCCGCCGCCCCGGCTTCCGCGCCGCCTTCGCCGACTTCAAGATCGCCACGGTCGCGGAGTTCACCGAGGAGGACCGGGCCCGCCTGCTCGCCGACCCGGGCATCATCCGCAACCGCGCCAAGATCGACGCGACCCTGGCCAACGCTCGCGTCCTGGCCGGCTGGGCCCCCGGCGAGCTGGACGAGCTGATCTGGTCCCACGCCCCCGACCCGGCCGGCCGCCCGGCGCCGAAAACCCTGGCCGACGTCCCCGCGGTCACCCCGGAGTCGACGGCCCTGTCCAAGGCCCTGAAGAAGCGCGGCCTGCGCTTCGTCGGCCCGACCACGGCCTACGCCCTGATGCAGGCCTGCGGCCTGGTCAACGATCACCTGGCCGACTGCGCAGCCCGGGACGCCCGCTGAGGGGCGCCCCGGGAGAGCAGCCGGGGTGGCACCGGCGTCACCGGGAGACTCCCGGCCTCACCGGCGTCACCGGGAGAGTCCCGGCCTCACCGGCCCAGGTACTTCGGCTTCTCCTTGTTGACGAAGGCCTGGACGGCGATCGCATGATCCTCGGAGGAGCCGGCCCGGGTCTGCAGCTCGTCCTCCTTCCGCAGCGTCTCCTGCAGGGAGTGGGACAGGCCGTAGGCCACCGACTCCTTCAGCGCCGCGTACGCCACCGTCGGCCCCTCGGCCAGGCCGCGCGCCACCTTCTCGGCCTCCGCGCGCAGCTCGGCGGCCGGGACCAGACGGTTGACGATGCCCAGCTCGTGCGCCTCCTGCGCGGAGATGCTCCGCGGGAACAGCAGCAGGTCCATCGCCCGGCCCGGCCCGATCACCCGCGGCAGGGTCCAGGAGATCCCGGAGTCCGCGGTCAGCGCGACCCCGGCGAAGGAGGTGTTGAAGGACGCGGTGTCCGCCACGATCCGGTAGTCGGCCGCGAGCGCGAAGCCGAAGCCCGCCCCCGCCGCTACCCCGTTCACCGCGGCGACCACCGGCTTCGGCGCGGAGGCCAGCGCCTCGACGATCGGGTTGTAGTGCTCGCGCACGGTGCTCATGGTCTGGCCCGAACCGTTCTCCCGGTCGGCGGCGAGCAGCCCGATGTGCTCCTTGAGGTCCTGCCCGACGCAGAACGCCCGGTCACCGGCGGCGGTCAGCAGCACGGCCCGTACGGCGTCGTCGTCGGCGGCGGACCGGACCGCGTCCCGGAGAGCGACCTTCGTCGCGACGTTCAGCGCATTCATCGCCTCGGGGCGGTTCAGCGTGATCGTCGCGAGTCCGTCGCTCACCTCGTAGAGCACGGTGTCGGCCATGGCGTATCCCCTCCGTGTCGGCGGCTCGGCGCGTACCGGCCGGTACGCACCTGTCTGCACACAGCATGACCGAGATCACCGGCCCTGAACGGCGGCCGCCATGTGACCTGCGTCTAACAATTCACCTTCGTTTTCGTTCCGCCCGACGGGGCGCGGTGGCGCAGTGTCGCAGCCACATCGCCGAATTGAGTGGTTTTGCTCGCGCGCGTTGCCCAAGCGATGCCGACCGATGTTGGTCATCGGGTCGCGGGATGCGGGATAATGGCCTGGAAGCAATGTGTTCGATGCCGGTGCGGTGTGTCCTGCCTGAAAAGGGGACCGCGGGTGCCCTTCGTGGGCCGTCGGCTGAGACGGTTGAGCTGGGTTTCAGGAAGGGGAACGAGCATGGCGGCCATGAAGCCGCGGACGGGTGATGGCCCGCTCGAGGTGACCAAGGAGGGGCGGGGCATCGTCATGCGCGTTCCGCTCGAAGGCGGCGGTCGGCTCGTCGTCGAGCTGACCCCGGACGAGGCCGACGCACTGGGCGACGCCCTCAAGAAGGTCGTCGGCTGACGCGCAAGCGACCATACCCTTTTCAGCCGCCCCGGCGCCGCTCCTTGTGCCGGGGCGGCTGTTTGCGCAGGCCGGCACCGGTTTCGCGCAGGTGAGCGCCGGCAGCGGACGTCGTGCGGCCGATCCGGACGAACGGCCCTGGGGAGTGTCCGCAAAGTCCCGCCTGCTCCGCGACGCCCTGCACGCTCCCCCAGAGGGGGTACCCCCACTCGCCGCACCGGGCGGACACCCGAGTACCACCAGTACGCGGGTGTCCGCCCGGCACTCCCCCAGCCTTCGGCCGGGGGGACCCCCAGAGCACGCACCGGACGCCGCGGAGCCCGCCCTCCGGGCGGACGACGCGACGTTGCGGACACCCCCTAGCTAGCGCTTGACCGCGCAGAGCAGCCCGTCGCCCACCGGCAGCAGGGAGGACACCAGCTCCTGGCTGTCGCGCACGGTCCGCACCAGCTCGCGCAGCCGCAGCACCTCCGTGGGCTGCGGCCCGGAGTCGACGGTCCGGCCGTTCGCGAACACGCCCTCGAAGGCGACGAGGCCCCCCGGGCGCAGCAGGCGCAACGATTCAGCGAGGTAGTCCTGGTACTCCAGCCGGTCGCCGTCGCAGAAGACCAGGTCGTACCCCGCGTCCGCCAGCCGGGGCAGCACGTCCAGGGCGCGGCCCGGGATGAAGCGGGCCCGGTTGGCGGCGAAGCCGGCGTCCCGGAAGGCCTGCCGGGCGTACTGCTGGTGGTCGGGCTCCGGGTCGACCGTGGTGAGCACCCCGTCCGGGCGCATGCCGTGCAGCAGATGGATCCCGGACACGCCGCAGCCCGTGCCGATCTCGGCGACGGCCTTGGCGTCCACCGACGCGGCCAGCAACCGCAGCGCTGCGCCCGTGCCGGGCGACACCGAGCGCAGCCCTGCCTCGCGGGCCCGTTCGCGGGCCCAGCGCAGCGCGTCGTCCTCGGCGACATAGGCGTCGGCGAACGCCCAGCTCGTCTGCCGGTTGGCGGTAATGACCCTCTCCTGTCCCCGTGGTTGCCTGGGCGTGACTGTATCCGTTGCCGTCGGGAACCCGCAGATGGGACCGGTCGTTTAAAGGATGAGCA
>NZ_BAAAIZ010000087.1:0-2978 GCF_039526425.1 Streptomyces thermospinosisporus | reverse complement strand
GCCGAGCAAGTGCTGACGCAGTCGTACGAGCCATGGCAGCCCACATCAAATTTTCGTAAAACCGCTTATCCGGAGCTAACGGGCGAGGTGGCTATGGTAGGGGCTCCACTGGACACCACCAGAGCCGACAGGGGAGGTGCGGCTGCGCCCGGAGACCGGGGCGGAGTGCTGCGGCGCTTCCTCCCATCGGCGGGCAGGCCGAAATCCGTGAACGACACCGCTGCTGACCACAGCCACGCCGCCGGGTCCGCCGAGGGCCCGGCCCAGACCGCGAGCTTCGCCACCGACGCGGACGGGCAGACGTGGACTCCGCCCACCTGGGAGGAGATCGTCAGCATGCACAGCGGCCGGGTCTACCGGCTCGCCTACCGCCTCACGGGCAACCAGCACGACGCCGAGGACCTCACCCAGGAGGTCTTCGTCCGCGTCTTCCGCTCCCTGTCGACGTACACGCCGGGCACCTTCGAGGGCTGGCTGCACCGCATCACCACCAACCTCTTCCTGGACATGGTCCGCCGCAAGCAGCGCATCCGCTTCGACGCGCTGGGCGAGGACGCGGCCGAGCGGCTGGCCAGCAAGGAGCCCACACCTCAGCAGGTCTTCAACGACGCACACTTCGACGCGGACGTCCAGCAGGCCCTGGACACGCTCGCCCCCGAGTTCCGCGCCGCCGTCGTGCTGTGCGACATCGAGGGACTGTCGTACGAGGAGATCGCCGCGACCCTCGGCGTCAAGCTCGGCACGGTCCGCTCCCGGATCCACCGCGGCCGTTCGCAGCTGCGCAAGGCTCTTGCGCACCGCTCGCCGCAGGCCCGGGCGGACCGCCGCTCCTTCGTGCCGCGAGTCGCCGCACTGGGAGGAGGGGGCGCGGGCGCGTGAGCGGATCACGACCGAAGTCTTCCGAGGGACACCTCGCCGAGCAGCATCTGGGAGACCGACTCTCCGCCCTGGTGGACGGAGAGCTCGGTCATGACGCACGTGAGCGGGTCCTCGCGCATGTCGCCACCTGCGCCCGGTGCAAGGCGGAGGTGGACGAGCAGCGCCGCCTGAAGAGCGTCTTCGCCCAGGCGGCACCCCCACCGCCGTCCGCGAGCCTGCTGGCCCGCCTCCAGGGCCTGCCGGCGGGCGGCGACCTCGGCGGCGGCTCACCGCTGGGCGGAGGGCTGCCGGGCACGGGCTCCGGCGTCTTCGGCGCCCGGCGCGGCGACCGCTTCGAGTTCGCCTACGCCCCGACGCGGCGGCACGCCCCCGCGCTGGGCCCGTCGCCGGACCGCGGCTTCCGCATCCACGACGTCAGCCGGTCCGAGCACGACCGGGCGTCCTCGCGCGGGCTGCGCTTCGCCTTCGTCGCCGCCGGAGCGGTGTCGCTGGCCGCGATCGCGCTCGGCGGGGTCGCCACCATGGCCCCCACCGACGCGGAGATGCGCGGCTCGGGCAAGGGCAGCAATGTGACGCCGGCGCGCACCCAGGGCACCGGCGCGGCCGTCGCCGCCGAGACACAGCGCCGCCGCGGCGGCGCCGCCCCGCTGCTCAGCCAGATGCACGGCACGGGCACGTTCGGTGACGCCCCGACCGCCCCCACGGTGGTGTCGGCACCGCTGCTTCCGGGAGCGGGGCACGGCCAGGGCACCTCCGCCGTGGGCGACGCGGCCCCCGTGTCCCCGCTGATACGACCCCTCGGCACGACGGCACCGCCGGTGCTCACCGACTGGGCCGCCAAGTCCGGGATCAAGACCCCGGACCTGCTGCCGACGGCCGGACCCACGCCGTCCTCCCGCACGGTTCGCTGAATCGCCCCCTGCGCGTGGGCGGACGGACCTGATTGAATCCATCAGGCGCGCCCGGGCCTGGCCCGAGCGCGCCACGGAGTCGATGATCTGCGGCCGGGACCGACAGGCCGGCCGTGACCAGCTGCGGGGAGAGCATGAACAAGGGGAAGCCGGGGCCGTCGGGGGAACGGGAGGGCACGCCGGAGCCGGCCCGAGGCGAGCCCCGGCCCGCCGACGCCGACTTCGAACTGGCCCGGCCGCAGCGGCCCGCCGATCACGAGGGCGACTACGAACTGGAGCGCCCGGCCACCCCGGCCCCGCCGGTACCGGAAGCCTCCGGCGGCGCAGCAACCGCCGAGCAGCAGGCCATACGCCCGGGCGGGGCTCGGCGGCCGGTTGACTCCTCGGGGGCGACCGAGGTCGAAAGCGGAGAGGCCGGGCAGCAAGGGTCTCCAGTCCGGGTCCACGAGCCGGCCCGGGCTGCGGAGGCGGCCGAGTCCTCGGCTGTGGCTGAGGGCCCGGAGAACGGGCAGCACGGGCCCATGGCCCAGGCCCCGAGCACGGTTGAGTCCTCGGAGGCGACCGGGGCTGCGGGCGGGGAAGCCCGGCAGCCCGGGTCCCCGGTCCAGGCCCTGCGGGCGGCCGCGACCACGGGGGCGATCGGCGCCGAGACCGGGAGGACCGGGCAACACGAGCTCCCGGCCCAGGCCTTGGAGTCAGCCGGGGCCCCGGAGGCGGCCGCGAGCCCGGAGAGGGCCCAAGGCTCGGAGAACGGGCAGCAGCACGGGTCGGCGGCGGGCGGGACGGAGTCGCCGGGGTCCCCGGCGGCGTCGTCCGGTACGTCTGCCCCCTCCGGTGCGCACGGCGCGCCTGCGGTTCCCGTTGGCGAGCAGCAGAAGCCGCTGCACGACCCCGACCCCTACAACACTCCGCCGTACGGCGAGCCCGGCCCCTGGGCCCCGGCGCCGCCCGTGCAGCACCCGGCGACCACGCCGGCCCACGGCATCGCCGTACCGCCCCTCGCGGGGCACCCAGGCGGCCTGCAGCAGCTGGCCCCCGCCCCGCTGCCCGTGCAGGGCACGCACGCCCAGGCTCCTCCCGCCCCCGCCCCCGTGCCGGGCGGTCACGCCCCGGCGCCGGGCATCCCCGCGCAGGCCACCGCCCCGCAGGCTCCCGCCCCGCAGGCCGCCCCCGCCCCCGGCGGCCCAG
>NZ_BAAAIZ010000086.1:0-2137 GCF_039526425.1 Streptomyces thermospinosisporus | reverse complement strand
CGCTACCCAACACCACCAACGCGACCACTGATTGATCGGCTACACCACGAGAAGGGACATGACCCCCGGCAGATCGAGACGGTCTACGACGGCGCGGAGCGGGCGGTCTCCAGCAGCCTGTATGTGTACGGGGTGAAGAAGTGGTCGACCACCACCGCCTACACCGGTGACTCCACCGCCACCTCCGCGGTCCAGGGCGGCTCGGCTACCCGCACCATCACCGACGCCCGCGGCCGGACGGTCGAGACCCGCGAGTATGCGGGCACGAACCCGGCCGACCCGCAGTTCGGAGGCGGAGCCGGCACTGCCTCGTACACATCCACCAAGTTCCAGTACACGCTCGACGACAAGCAGTCCCGGGTCACCGGCCCCGACGGCGCCACATGGACATACGGCTACGACCTGTTCGGCCGGAAGACGAGTGCCGATGACCCGGACAAGGGCCTGACAAAGCTCGGCTACGACACGCTGGACCGACTGACCAGAACCACTGACTCAAGAGGCCGCAGCATCCTGACCGCCTACGACGAGATCGGCCGCATCACCGGCACGTGGACTGGCTCAAAGACCGACGCCAACCAGCTGACGGCCTTCACCTACGACAGCCTCCTCAAGGGACAGCCGGACGCGAGCACCCGCTACGTCGGCGGCAAGACCGGCAAGGCATACACCAAGACGGTCACCGCCTACGACAGCCTGTCCCGGCCCACCACCACCGAACTGACCCTCCCGGACTCCGACCCGCTCGTCGGGGCGGGTACGCCGGCCACGCTTCAGTTCGAGAGCCACTACAACATCGACGGCACACTGCAGTCCGCCAAGGAGCCCGCGCTCGGCGGACTGCCCTCGGAGATCATCGACTACGGCTACACCAGCACCGGTCAGGTCACCTCCGTCGGCGGCAGCACCGGCTATCTGCTCGACGCCGACTACTCCGCCCTCGGCCAGGCCCAGCAGCTCGTGCTTGGCACCGCGAACACCGAGGAGCACAAGAAGGCATACGTCACCAACACCTGGGAGGAAGGCACCGGACGGCTCCTCGGCAGCCACGTCACGGACCAGACCCACCCGTACAAACTGCAGAACCTCCTCTACACCTACGACCAGGCGGGCAACGTCACCTCCATCGCCGACACCAGCACCCTCGGTGGCACCGCCGCCGCGGAGATGCAGTGCTTCGCCTACGACGGCCACCGGCGCCTGACCGAGGCATGGACGCCCACATCGCAGAAGTGCTCCGACCCCCGCAGCGCGAGCAGCCTGGGCGGCCGGGCCCCGTACTGGACCAGCTACACCTACAACGACGCCGGCCAGCGCACAACGGAGACCAAGCACACCCCGACCGGCGACACCACGACGACCTATTGCTACGAGAAGGAGAACCAGCCGCACGCCCTCACGGGAACCAGCACGAAGGCCGACTGCACCGCCCCGGACCGCGCCTTCGAGTTCGACAGCACCGGCAACACCACCAGTCGGCCTGACGGCACCGCCACACAGGACCTCGACTGGTCCGACGAGGGCAAGCTGGCGACCCTCACCGAGGCCGGTACCTCAACCGACTACCTGTACGCGGCCGACGGCGAACTCCTCATCCGCAGCACCGAAGGCGGAGAACGCGTCCTGTACGTCGGGACGACCGAGCTTCACCTGCGAGCCAACGGCAGCACCTGGGCCCAGCGCCACTACAGCGCAGGTGGCGTGACCGTCGCCGTGCGATCCAACGAGAGCGGCAGCAACGAACTCAGCTACCTGGTCACCGACCAGCACGGCACGGCCACTCTGGCCATCGACGCCACGGATCAGGCCTTCTCCCGGCGCTACATGACCCCATTCGGCGCACCCCGAGGCAGCGTCACCGGGTCGGCATGGCCCGACGACAAGGGCTTCCTGGGCAAGACCGCTGACACCGGTACGGGACTCACTCACGTCGATGCCCGCCAGTACGATCCCGGGATCGGCCAGTTCATCAGCGTCGATCCGCTCCTGCAGACCGGCGTGGGCCAGACCCTCAACGGCTACAGCTACGCCGCCCAGAATCCGGCCACGCTCGCGGACCCCTCGGGCATGGGTATCCCTGAGTGTCACCAGGGGCTGATCGAATGCCGTGGTGGCATCCCGGTCAGCACGCTCAACA
>NZ_BAAAIZ010000085.1:0-64940 GCF_039526425.1 Streptomyces thermospinosisporus | reverse complement strand
GCCACCTTGCAGTCCGCTTAAAACAAGATCACCGGACTCCACGAAAGTCGGGGCAGCTCACTCCGTACGCTGCCCCAGGACCTGGCCCGTGTATCCGATGTCCTTGCTCAGCAGCTTCGCGGAATCCAGCTCGACGAGCGTGGACACGGTGAAGGGGGCATGGTCGTACACCAGCGGCCCCGGCGCCGTGGCCGCGTCATCGACTCCGTCCAGGACGATGGCCTCCCCGCTGACGGCGGCACCGCCCTCCAGGGTCAGGCTCCTGCCATAGCCGGACGTGGTGTCCGCCACGGTCGTCCCGCTGCCCCGAGCAGCGTTCCAGTCGGCCACCAACTCCACACCGGCGTACTTCTCCGAGGCCAGCAGACGTGTCTCGTCAGCGACCTCTTCGTGAGTCAGGACCCGCTGCCAGACGGCGACTTCGTCGATCGAGCCGGGGAAGTGGTACGTGGAGCTGCCGCTCGGGAACTTGTACCGGCCGAACTGCAAACCTCCGGTGGACTCCCAGGAGCCCGCGCCGGTCGCCATGGGCTGACTCTGCCGCCGGCCGTCCACGTAGAAGATCAGCTCCTCCGTGGCCGGGTCGTAGCTGCCGGCCAGATGGGTCCATACACCCGTCTGGGCAGCGTAGACGGAGTACCGTCCCCAGAGGGTGGAACCGTCCTGGTCGAGTACACCGAAGAACCACTCCTTCACATCGGCGAGGTACCAGAGCACGAACGTATTGCCCTCTGAACCGGGCTGCGCGAGAACGGAGGCGTTCTTGCTGCCGTCGTCCAGCCGCGCCCAGGCGGAGACCGTGTACGCCGAGCGGGTCTCCAGCACGGGCTGGCTGGTCTCCGCGTAAGCGGTGCTGCCGTTCAGCGACAGCCCCTTGTCCGTGATCGCCTCCGCGAGAGGCTGTCCCTCTCCGTCATGTGTGATCAGTCCGCGCCGCCCTCGGTCGTCGCGCACCGCGCCGCCGCCCAGTGTCGCGTCGTCACTGCCGTCATCGGTCGCGGAGTCCAGCGCCGTGCCGCTTGCCTCGTCGAAGTGCCAGCGTCCGACCGGGCCTTCGCCCGCGGCGACGAGAAAGTCGACCACGTTCTGCGCGCCCCAGCGGCCCACGGTGTCCTGCGCCCTCACATACACGCTGTACGTGCCGGAGCTGTTGGGTGTGATGTCCTTGGAGACCGTCGATCCGTTGATGGGTGTCGACCAGGCATCCTCGGATGACAGTTTGTACTGGTAGGCGACATTGGAGTCCCCGGTGGCCGGGGCGAACGTGAAGGTGCCCTTCTGGCCGGGGCCGCCTCCCGGCGCGCAGGCCGTGTCGGTGCAGGCAGAGTAGGGGCTGCCAACTGTGATCTTGGGCGCCTTGGGGGCGGTCGGATCGACCTTGAAGTAGCACCAGCCGGTCGTCGAGCCGTTCGACGGACCCGACAAGTAGTCTCCGCCGCTGTTGTAGTACGAACGCACCCACGCCCGGTACCGGTACAGCTTGCCCTCGGTCAGCGTTGACCAGGACTTTGTCAGCTTCACGCCGTCCCCGACATACCCGGTGGAGGGGCTCAGATCGCCGTTACCTGCCGTGGTGTCCGACCAGGTGTTGTCGCTGTTCTTGTGGTCGAGGTCGAAGTAGACCCGCAGCTGAGCGTCCTTCTCACCGCCCGACGCGGTCTGTGCCGTCGCGGTCAGGGCCGGTGTCGGGTCGGAGATGATGGCCGGATCCGACTCGGTTGTCTCACACACCGTGCCCGATCCGGTGACCAGGCCGATGCCGGTGGGCTTGGCCGGCAGTCCGACGAAGTCGACGGAGAGGACGGCGTCGTTCTTGAATCGCTTCCAGGCGCTGGTGTCGGACTCGTCGTGTGCCCGGATCTCCAGCGTGAGCCGGGAGAACTTACCCGCCGCGAAGTTCCGCACCGTCGGCGTCAGGTTCTCGTTGGTCTCCTCCGGGTTGTCGTTGAACTCGATCGGGGCATCGGGAGAGTCCGGATCACACAGCGAACCACGGCCCGCCGACACGTGCCGGTCGCCCATCCAGTCCAGCTCCTTGGGACGGGAGGACCACGTGGTGGAGGACGAGATGTTGTTCGTCCGCACCAGATCGACCCAGCGCGGCTCGCACTGGAACGCCCACGGCTCAGTCACCCGGAACGTGGCATCCAGGACATGCTTGCCCTTCAAACTCACCGGCGAGAACTCGAAGTACAACCGCTGCACATACCCCGGACCGCAGTAATAGCCGTTCCAGGTCCCGCACTTGCCCGCGCCCTTGCCCAGGCCGTCGTCTCCGTTGCTCCAGCCGTACGACTCGTAGCCGTCACTGCGCAGCAGGGTGCGCTCGGACTCACCCCACGTCACTGTCGGGTCGATGAACAGCGGAAACGCCGACGCCTCCGTCTTGGTCAGCATGTCAGCGTCCGGGATCACGGTCAGCGCGTCGTCGGAGAGCTTGACGTCCATGGTGGTGACGGTGTCCCCCGCCTCAGGTTCAGCGCCTTCCGCCGACGATCCACCAACCTCGGCGGGGTCCGACCCCTCAGCGCCGGAAGCATCTGCGGATGCTGCCGCCAGAGCCCCCGGCTGCGCCGCGGGCGGTTCGCCGGCAGAGTCCCACATCTGGGCCGGTGGGGCGCGGAAGACCCGGTTGCCGTCGTCGTCGACGGCGGTGAGGTTGCCCGCCTTCCCCTTGACCAAACTCAGTCCGGTCGTCTTCAACGAGTAATCGATCTGCTTCAGCTCTTCCTGGGCCGCAGCCTCAGGAGACTTCACCACCAGCACATGCCGGAAGCCCTCGACGGACGCCGTAACCCTCAGGTCGACGCCCGGAAGAACCTCCGCGTACACCGCGCTGGTCCCGTCCAGCTCAGGCTTGGGAAGCTTGCCCGGCCACCCCAACTGAAGGGACCGCCCCCGATCGGAGATCTTTACCAGCGGCGCGGTGTCCCCACCGCCCGAGAACTCCATCTCGACCGCCGCGGCCTTCGGCGCGATCGCCCCGTCCTCGCGGATCTCCAAGGTGGCATCTGGTTCTTGCCAGCCTCCACTCGGCGTCGGCACCCGTACCGGGACCGCGGACTCCTCCAACGTGAAGGTGAAGCCATCTGGGTTGGCGAAGACCGTCGTGCGCTCCGACCGCTCTCCGGTGACCTCGACCCGCTTCCCCGACTCCTTCGCCTCGGCGAGCGCCTTCTGCCCCTCCGACAGCGGAGGCTGCGCCTCATCCGCCACCGCCTGGGAACCCGCTCCCAAGACAGGCAGAGTCGCCAAGACTGCCGCTGCAGTCACAGCGGAAACAAGAGTCCGCATAGGTCTTCCGTGCATGCCGCCGGCGCCACGCCCCCACCTCAAAGTCACAAATCCCACCCCACGTTCACGACACAGTCATGACCATTACTTGGCGCGATCTTTGCCCTGAACAGGTGAACGAAAACGAGGCGTGATGCATCTGTGACTGAAGGGGCAGGAGTTGTGATTCATAGCCCTGCGGTTGCTGTCGGCGCCTTTCGCCCGCCTGGTCTGTCAGGCGCGCACAAATAGAGCTGGGCCATAGCAGCCCGGGGCAAACGCCACCGCACGCCCCATCCCGTGACCCGCAACCCGGCAAACCCTTGCGGTCACACGGCTAGCGTGAGCCTCTACGCCGCCGCAGTAGTGCTGTCGCCCACACCGCCAGACCGACCAGGGCGAGGAGCAGAGCCCCTCCGATGACGACGGGGACGGCCCCGACGAGGGCAAAAGTGAGCAGAAGCTCCACCCGCGTCGGTTCCTCACCCATCGTGCTGCCACCCTGCGCCATGAAGGTCACGACGCCGGCAGGAATCGGCCGGTTCCGCACTCTGGCAAGGGAACCACCGCGTTCCGAACCGATGAGCCTGCTCGACTCAACGGCTTGCCCCCGCGCGACATTGCCGATACACGGCAACGAGCAGCCGACCGCGATGCCTGTCGGTGATCTGTCAACGTCGCGTCAAGGGCGTGTAAAGTGCCGCCCGGTGTGCCGGGAAGCCTGGTCGGCGAGCAAGGGAACAGCTCTCTCTACCGATCGGGGCGTACTCCATGGTGCTCGTGGTGGTGTTCGGCGTCGCACTCCTCGTCGCGGTGCTGCTGTCGGGGCTGGCGGCGCGGACCGTGTTGTCCACGTCCTTCCTCTTCCTGGTCGGCGGCGCGCTGGTCAGTGACGGGTTCCTCGGGCTGATCCACATCACCCCGGACAGCGAGATCGTGGCCGTGACCGCCGATCTGGCGCTGTTCGCGGTGCTGTTCACCGACGGTATGCACGTCTCGCTGCCCAAGCTGCGCGCCAACTGGCGGAATCCGGCCCGCGCGCTCGGATTCGGCATGCCGCTCGCCTTCGTCTTCATGGCCCTGATCACGCACTTCCTGGTGGGTCTGGACTGGACGACGTCCTTTCTGGTGGGCGCGGTGCTCGCCCCGACCGACCCGGTGTTCGCCTCGGCGATCGTGAGCCGCCGGGAAGTCCCGGCCAAGCTGCGCCAGTTGCTGAACGTGGAGAGCGGCATCAACGACGGCCTGGCCCTGCCGGTGGTCCTCGTCCTGATCGCTGCCGCCGGTCCGGCCGCGGACAGCGCGGAGGCCTCACCGACGAAGATCGGCCTCGAGCTGCTGCTGGGCGTGGTCTTCGGGGTCGCGCTGCCGTTGCTGGTCAACGTCCTCGTACGCTTCCGGCTGCTGGGCGCCGAGCCGAAGCTGCAGCCGCTGCTGCCGCTGGCCACCGGCGTGATCCTCTACGCGGCCTGCCACCTGACGCACGCCAACCCGTATCTGGCGGCGTTCTCGGCGGGCGCCGCCCTCGCGCACGTCTCGCCGGAGGCCAAGGCGTCCTTCGAGCCGCTCGGTGAGGCCCTGGCGGAGCTGGCCAAGTTCGCGGCGCTGCTGGTGTTCGGCGCGCTGCTGACGCCGCAGCTGTTCGGGGACCTGTCGTTCGGCGGCTATGTCGCGGTGGTCCTCGCGATCGTGCTGATCCGCCCCGCCTCGCTGCTGCTGTCGCTGATCGGCACCAGCCTCTCCCGCAAGGAGAAGCTGGTGGCGGCCTGGTTCGGCCCGAAGGGCTTCGCTTCGGTGGTGTACGGCCTGCTGGTGCTGCAGTCCGGCATCCCCCAGGCTGAGCAGGCGTTCACGCTGATCGCCGTGTGCATCGCCTTCTCGATCATCGCGCACAGCTCGACGGACGTGCCGATCGCCCGCGCCTTCGACGTCGACGAACTCGCCGGCATTGCGGAGACACGCAAGGACATGGACGCTCCGTCGACGGAGAAGCACCCCGATCGATCTCACTGACCTGCCAGGAGCCAATGCCGCTCGCAGGCGTGTTGCCTGGTCCAGGAGGAATCCCGTTGTCAGCTCGCAGGGACATCGGCCCCGCCACCACTGGCTTCCCACAAACGAGCGGCAGCAAGTTCCGACAACCGCCCCGACCAGCGTGAGCACACGATCAACGCACCAGACCAGCCCAAGGACCAGCGGCTTCGCTTGTCGGATCGTCAGCCGGGGTCAGTGAGCCGGTGGACGCACGTCACGCTGCCACTGGTGCCCGTGGCGTCCTGGCTGGTGACCACCAGGTCGTCGCCCCATATTCTGCAGCGAACGCTGTCCGTCGCGCTGGCGGCGTCGTGTGCGAGGACAACCACGCCGTCGAGGGCCCTGACGGCCTTGTCTACACCGCCCGTCTGCCGCTGTCGAGTGCCACCTTGAACTACCTCGCCGACGTGATACGCGGCCACTGCAAGAAGATCCGCTCGCCGTGGCGGGCGCTGCCCGCCGGGAAGATCGCCGGGATCGTGCTCGCGGTGCTGCGCTGTGACCAGCGGCCCGGTGATCTGGCCAGCGGCAACGGCATCCACCGCACCACCGTGGGCCGCTGGGTGCGCGAGGTCGTCGGCCTGCCGGCCGCCCGCGCCCCGCGCCTGGACCGCGCACTCAAAAAGATCGCCCGAACGGGCGGCGGCATCGTGCTCCTGGACGGCTCCCTGATCCGCACCCGACGCCGCACCGGCAAGGACAACCGCAAGAACTACTCCGGCAAGAACAAATGCCACGGCCTGCTCATGATCGCCCTCACCGGTGATCGCGGCCGCCTGCTGTGGGTCTCGGCGGCCCGCCCGGGACGCACCTCGGAGATCACCGCCTGCCGACACGACCAGCTCACCGCCCACCTGCGGGCGGCCGGCCTCGGCGCCATCGCCGACCTCGGCTTCATCGGTCTCGACGACAGTGATCCCGACGCCGACCCGACCGTGATCACCGGCTACAAGGCCGCCCGGAACCGGCCCCTGACACGCGGGCAGAAGCTGTCGAACACAGCCCTCGCCGCCGTTCGAGCCCCGGTCGAGCACGGCTTCGCCCACCTCAAGAACTGGCGCGTGCTCGGCAAGGTCCGTACTGACCCGACATGGGCGACCGCGTTGGTCCGAGCCCTCCTGGTCCTCACGAACCGCGAAGTCTCCCGGCGACCGACGATCTTCACCGAAGTCACCCGCCCGCGACCAGCACGAGCACCCCCAACCCCACGCACACCAGACCCGTGACCTGCAACTTCACGATGCACACCGCTCAGTGAGGTTGGACCAGCGGCCCAGGCTGAGGCGGAACGCGCCGAGAGCGCGCGGTTCACTGATGCCCATGGCGAGAAGGACGTCGGAGGGGCGGTGGCCGCCCGAGTGGCAAGCGGAGGCGGTCGAAGACGCGAGGTCGGTGGCCGATGCCAGGGCCTCGGTGGCGATCACGCTGTCCACGCTGATGTTCAGGGTGTTGGGCAGCCGGTGATGGGGATGTCCGTTGAGAGTGACGCGGCTGGGGGACGCCTGGCTCGACTGGTAGTGAAGAGCGTCGCGCAGCGCGCTCAGGCGCTGGGGCTCCGTCGGCAGGAGTTCGGCCGCTTTGAGGGCTGCCGCTCCCATGCCGACGATCGCGGGGACGTTCTCCGTGACTGCGCGTTGATGCCGCCGCCTCCGCCACGTCGGGATCGACGGGGGTGGTGGCGTCGTAGTCGAGGTAGGCGGGCCCGTCCCGTGGGTGCTCGACGATGGACACGTAGCGGCTCCGGGTACGTGGAGTGCCGGTCAGGCGGTCTTGGCGAGGTGCTGCTTGACCTGAAGGACGCCGGGGTTCGTCATGGCCGTGCCGTCAGCGAAAACGACGGTGGGGACGACTTGGTTGCCGTTGTTGACCTTTTCGACGAGCGCGGCGGCTTTGGCGTCCTGCTCGATGTTGACCTCGGTGTAGGGGATGTTCTCCCGGTCGAGCTGCTTCTTCAGGCGGTCGCAGTAGCCGCACCAGGGGGTGGAGTAGACGGTGACCATGGTGTTCTCCTTCGGACGGAGGGGGAGGAGGTCGGCCGGCCAGTCGGCTGCTTCCTGCAGCACGCGCCGGACCAGGTGGGCGATGGTGGTGTAGGGGGCCAGCACGGCGGTGGTTTCGAGCTGCTTGAGGTAGGTATCGGCCCAGGGCCAGATGTGGACGTGCAGCAGCTCGTGGGCGGCGTGCCACGCCTGCTCGGTGGTCAGATCGCTGTCGGCCGTTCCGACGGCGATGCGGTAGAGGTGCGCCAGCAGCGAGAGCCCGACCGCAAGGTGGTCGTGGTCGACGACCGCGTCCTGCGGACGCAGTACCGGCTTGAGCTGGTACTGCTCCATGAAGGCGTCGATGTCCCGGGCGGAGCGTCCGCCGAGTTTGACTTCGCCCTGGTGGGCGGAGGCGTACGGCGGGCAGACGGGTTGAGGGCCGATGAACAGGCGGCAGAACTCTGCGGCGAGTTCCTCCAGAGCCTCGCCCTCCGGCTTTTCGGCGAGGGCGGGGTCGGCGAGCGGCCGGTGGTCGTCCCGGGTGTGGGCGTCGGCGTTGAGCATCTGCCGGTAGAGCAGGAGGTCGATCTCGCTGCTGAGCAGGCGGACAGCCAGGCGCAACAGGCCGGTGTATGCCTTGACGTGGTCGGCGGCGACGGGGATCTGGTTCACGAGGTCACGCCTTCCGGATCTGCACGACGGTGTCGTGGTACGCCTGGCCGCCTGCGACGGGGTCGGGGTAGATGGGCAGGAGGTCGTTCTGGGGGACGCTGATGGCGCCCTTCCACCACAGGCGGTCCAGGTCGGCGTCGGCGATGTCCGCGTAGCCGGGGTTGTGGGTGGTGTCGGTGCCGTTGGTGGCGTAGGCGCCGCCGACGCTGCGGCCGGCGTTGTGGGCGATGGCGATCACCATGGGATGGACGCCTTCGGTCAGGCGTACTCGGGTGCGCAGGGTGCCGAGCCTGGAGCCGTCGCCGCCGGGGACGGCGCTGTCGTTCGGGCGGAAGCTGGTGACTTCGATCCAGTCGCCGTCGTCGATGCCGAGCTTCTTGGCGGTGGTGCGGTTGATCAGGGCGGGGTTGGTGTGGGAGATCTCCTGCAGCCACTTGGACTGCATGGTGCGGTGGGCATTGTGCACGTTGATCTGGTGATGGCACGGTCGTTGTAGTAGCCGTTGCGGTGTGACTGCGAGCCGCGGTTGCAGATGGTGGTGCACCGCGGGGCCGCGGCGGCGAACTCGCGGGCGATGCGCACGATCGTCTCCGCCGGCACGCCGCTTTCTCGCTCCGCCCACTCGGGCGTGTACTGCGCAACGTGCTCGGCGATCTCCTCGGCCGGATGGTTCGACCAGGCGTCGAGCCACTTCCTGTCCCAGAGCCGCTCGCGGCAGATGACGTTCGCCATCGCCAGGGCGATCAGGCCGTCAGTGCCAGGCTTGACGCAGAACCACTCGTCTGACAGGGCCGCGGTGTTGGACAGGCGGGTTTCGAACGTGACGAGCTTCGCCCCGCGCTCGCGGGCGCGCATCATGCGGATGGCCACAGGGATATGGCCCTGGTGGGCTTCCGCCCAGTTGCAACCGAAGTTGAGCACGTACTGGGTGTTCTCGAAGTCGCCCAGGTCCCAGTCCGATTCGCCGATGGTGGTGGCGATAGCGGCACGCCGGTTGGCCGAACACAGTGCTCGATGATTGAAGTGCGAGGGGGTGCCGTAGGCGTTGAGGAACCGGGCGATGATGTCGGTGGAACGGTTGCGGCCCTGCTGGAAGGCGAACTCCTCCGGCCTTCCGCGCTCGCGTATCTCCTGCAGCCGGTCGGCGATCTCGGAGTACGCCTCTTCCCAGCTGATGCGCCGCCACTTTCCCGAGCCGCGCTCGCCGACCCGCTTGAGCGGATACAGCAGGCGGAACGGGTCGTAGAGCACGGAAGGGCCGGCTACGCCCTTGCCGCACACCGCTCCTTGGCTGTTGGGGTCCTCTGGGTTGCCAGTGATCTTCAGCAGGCGGCCGTCGGCGACGTGGCCGATGATGCCGCACGCGGTGGTGCACATCTGGCACATCGACGGGATCGCCTTGGTCTTGGCGGCGGCCTCGGGAACCGGCGCGGTCGATTGCTGGTCGCGGACGATCTCGATGGTGCCGAGCCCGGCGAGCGCCGCGCCCGCTGCGGTGCCGATCCGCAGCAGGTCCCGGCGGCCCAGCTCCCAGCTCTCGGAAGCGGCCGGAGCGGGCTCAGGCTTGGGCTGTTCCGTGTCCGGTCCTGTGGTGTTGGCGGTCATGCGTGACTTCCCCCAGGTGTCAGGCAGTGAAGATCAGGTAGCGGACGATGCCGGTGCCGGCGAGGACCGTGCCGGCCGCGGTCAAGCGGGCCCAGCGCCGGTTTCCCCCGAGTACGAGGAAGAGAACGGGCGTCACGAGACCGGCACCGATCCCGACGACGTAGAACAGTGGGGCCCATTCGCCGGTCAGCACCGTGTCGAGGGACTGCTTGGCCGGACCGTTGGACACCGACACAGCGGTGAAAACGAGAGCGGCGGCGTACGTCATCAGCAGCACGAGCGTGACCTGGCGGTACGCCGCTGCGTGCCGGCCTGCGGGTTCCTCGTCACCGAGTTGCACGAACTGAACGACGGCGACGCCCATCAGCAGTGACGTGACCAGGTAGACGAGAGCGGAGCCACTGGTGGAGGCGAGTGGGGAGACCCAGGTGCGGGCGAGGACGGCAACCGGGTACACGGCCAGCGCGACGCTGGAGACGCCCAGCAGCCACACCACCGTGCCGTCCACATACTTGGCTGCCCCCCGCGCAGGCAGCGGCGTCGGCGCTTCCTGGGAGGCGGTACGCCGACGCCACAGCAGGTACAGCGCGACGGCGAGGAGGAAGCTCTTCACCGCGATGATCTTTGCGCCGAGGGAGATCGGCGAGTCCCAGTTCCCGAACCGGGTGAGCATCAGGAAGAACCGCTCCGGCCGTCCGAGGTCGAGGGTCAGCAGCAGCCCGGCTCCGGAGAGCAGGGCGAGGCAGAGCCAGGTGGCACGCCAGTCCACGGTGAGGGAGGCTGCGGGAAAGCGGCTGCGGTGCCACCAGGTGGCCAGGGTGAGGCCGCTGGGGATGCCGATCAGGGTGAAGTAGGCGGTCAGCAGGGCGCCCCAGGGGGCGGCGTGCGGTATCGGTGCGACCTGGGCCAGGGTGGTGAACATCGGGTCACTGCCCCTTCAGGTCGGCGGACTGGTCCACCTGGACGCCGTCGACCGCGATGAGGGGCAAGGCCCGCTTGGGGTCGACGTAGAACACCTTCGGCTGGGTGTGCGCCTCCGGCTTCCACACGTCGACGTCGTTCTCGCGCATCCTGGCGGAGATCTGGCTGTCCGGGTCGTCGAGGTCACCGAAGATGCGGCAGCCGGTGGGGCATGCCTCCACACAGGCGGGCTGGCCGCCCTGGGAGGTGCGGTGCTCGCAGAACGTGCACTTGCTCGCGGTCTGTGTCTGCAGGTCCTCGTAGATCGCGTCGTACGGGCAGGCCGCCATGCAGAACCGGTTGAGGTTGCAGTCGCCCTCCTCGATGACGACCTCGCCGTTGGGTAGCCGGGTGATGGCGTCGGTGGGGCAGGCGTTCAGGCAGGGCGCGTCCTCGCACTGGTTGCACAGGACGGGGATGAAGTGCCGGGTGGCCTTGGGGTATTCGCCGTCCTCGACGTACTTGACCGTGTCGCGGAAGACTCCGAGCGGCACGTCGAACTCGTTCTTGCAGGCCACCGAGCAGGCGTGGCATCCGATGCAGGTGTTGAGGTCGATCAGCATTCCGAAGCGGGGCACGGTGCTCCTCACAAGGGCGTACGGCGTACGGTCACGTCAAGGGGCGTGGTGGTGCGGGAGCCGCCCCGCACCACCCGGGAAGTGCCTTGTGGTTCAGTGCCGGAAGGTGAAGGCGGGCAGTGCCTTGTCCAGCCAGCGGGGCATCCACCAGTTGGCCTTGCCGAAGATGGCCAGGGACGCCGGCACGATCAGCATGCGCACGATCGTCGCGTCGAGGATCACCGCGATGGCCAGGGTGATGCCGAGCTCGGTGGGCGGGATCGGGCCGGTGACGCCGAAGGCGACGAAGACGATGACCATGATGACGGCGGCGTTCGTGATGGGCCGGCCGGTCGCGGCGATGCCGTCGCGTACGGCGGTGCGGGTGTCTCCGGTCAGTTCGTACTTCTCGCGGATCGAGGCCAGCAGGAAGAGCTGGTAGTCCATCGACAGGCCGAAGAGGATCGCGAAGAAGAACACCGGCGCCCAGGCGTTGATGAAGCCCTGGGAGTCGATTCCGATCAGCGAGGCGCCCACGCCGTGCTGGAAGATGATCGACGCGATGCCGAACGCCGCGCCGACGGTGAGCAGGTTCATCACCACCGACACCAGCGCGATGAGCACGCTGCGGAAGACGATCAGCATCATCAGCAGCGACATCACCAGCACGAGGGCGATGATGCCGGGCGCGGAGGCGGCGAGCGCCTCGGTCATGTCGTGGTTCTGCGCGGCCGGTCCGCCCACCAGCGCCTTCGGCGCGTCCCTGTCGAGGTCGTCGCGAAGGTCGGCGACGAGGTCGGAGGTGCGGTCGTCGTCGATGGCCGTGGTCGGTGTGATCCGCACGACCGTGCGGCCCGAGTCCGCCGCCTCGGCGGCCACCGCCGCGTCCTTGACCTCGTCGTGGTCCTTGGCGGTCTTCACGACCTGCTCGGCATCGGCCTGCGGGGTGGTGACGTAGATGGCAGCGCCCGCGCCGGGGCCGAAGGCGTCGGTGAGCGTCTCGTAGCCGTCGCGGCTGGAGTATCCGGCGTCCACGACACGCGCGCCCGGCATACCCAGGTCGACGCCGGCGACCGGGGCGGTCAGCCCGCCGAGCAGCAGCAGGCCGGCGATCAGTCCGACCGCGGGCCGGCGCACGACACCGTCGGACCAGCGGCCCCAGCGGGCCTCGCTGCGGCCGGTGCCCTTCGCCCGGCCCCGCAGCACCCGCTCGCCAAGTGCGGCCAGCACCGCGGGCAGCAGGGTCAGGGCGGCGACCACCACCACGACGACGGCGAGGATCATCCCGAGCGCCATGGACCGGAAGACCATCACCGGCAGCAGGAACAGCGCGCCCAGCGCCATGACCAGCGCCAGGCCGGACAGGACGATCGCCTTGCCGGATGTCGCAAGGGTCGTGGCGAGCGCCGTCTCGGCGTCGTGGCCCTTGGCGCGCTCGGCGCGGTAGCGGGTGATGATGAACAGGCTGTAGTCGATACCGAGCGCCATCCCGATCATCATCGAGAAGTTCATCGACCACACCGACAGCGGGGTGGCCATGGTGAGCAGGTGCAGAGCGCCGTAGGCGCCCGCGATGCCGACCATCGCCAGCATCATCGGCATCCCGGCGGCGACGATGCTGCCGAAGACCACCACGAGCAGCACCATCATGGGCAGGCCGGACAGAAGTTCAGCCTTGAGCATGGCCTTCTCGTTGGACTCGTTGAAGTCCGCCCACACCGGCCACTCGCCAGTCACGTCCGCGCTCGCGCCCTCGGGCAGCTTGGCCTCGTCGACGGCGTCGCTCACCTTCCCGGCGGCTTCGGGCAGTTCCGCCTCGTCGCCTGCCTTGAGGTGGACGGGGACCAGAGCCGTGCGGCCGTCCTCGCTGACGAGCCCGGCCTGCGGCGGCTGCTCGCGCGGATCCGTCACCTCCTTGACCGATGCGGAACCATCCACCTCCTGGATCACGGCGTCGACCGCGGCGTCGCGCTCGCTCTGGCTGGGCACCTGGACGACGACGACTGCGGCCTCGGCGCCCAGCTCGGCGAAGTCCCGGCGCAGCTCGGCGCGGACCTTCTCGCTCTCGGAGCCTTGGGCGTTCCAGCCAGCCCCGGACAGGGCGCCGTTGAGCGTGGCCGCCAGCGGCGCGGCCACCAGGACGATCACGAGCCAGGCCAGCATGACCAGCTTGCGGCGCCGGACCATGACGGCGGCGGTGCGGTCGGCCAGCGTGCGCCGCCGTTCCGGCGGATCTTGCGTGCGTACGGGGTCGGACGTGCCGACGGACATGATGATGACCTCCGTTGGGCGGTGAGGTGTCCCGCAGCTGGGCGGGACGGGCGCCCCGGACGGATGGTGCTCGGCATGCGGCTGGGTGCGGCCCAGGGGGACGAATGGGTCCGGGGTGCGGTGGGGGTGCAGGCGGGGCCCGGCCGCCCTGGGCGGGCGGCCGGGAGGGTCTCAGTGGGGCAGCGGCTGCCTCACGCGTCGTGCTTGCCGGTGGTCCACTCGGACAGCCACTGCTGCTCTTCGAGCTCCTTGGCGCGGTGCAGCTCCTCCGACGGCTCCGACAGCTCGATCTTCGGGCCGTCGGGGTGGTAGAAGTTGCCCTCGCCCTTGGCTGCGAGGTGCGCGCCGATCTCCAGATAGCAGTGCCCGTCGCCGCTGAAGTGGGGTTCGGGCGCCTGTTCGTAGCCCAGGTGACGGGCGACTCCGGCGGCGACCGCTTCGGCCTGGCCCTTGGCGAAGACCGCGGCCTTGGGCAGTGGCTTGCCATTGGCCAGGGTGATCGAGGCGACGTCCCCGAGCGCCCAGACGCCGTCGACCATGGTGCCCAGGGTGCCGGCGTCGACCGGGATCCAGCCCGCAGGCGACAGCGCGGCTTCCTTGACCGGCGCCGGCGCCTGGTGCGGCGGGATGAACACCAGCAGGTCGAAGGAGACCCGCTCGCCATCCTCGAAGACCACTTCACGGGAGGCAGCGTCAACTGACGCGACCTGGCGGCCCGGGTGGAAGCCGATCTTCTGGGACTGAAGCATCTGCACCACTCCCTGGCCCACGACCGGACCCGCGACGGGCATCGGCTGCGGCTCGGGGGTGTAGACGTCGACCGACACGTTGTCGCGCACGCCGGTCTCGGTCAGCAGGTCGGAGGTGAGCATCGCCCCCTCGTACGGGGCCGCCGGGCATTTGAAGGGGATGCGGGTCACCAGGAAGACGACCTTCCCGGAGGTGACGCCCTTCAGCTTGGTGTGCGCGTCGACGGCGGCTTCGGGCGTGTAGTAGTGCGCCGCCACTCCGGCCGTGAGCGCCTCGTCCAGGCCCGGCACGGCGCCCGTGTTCAGCTCGGCCCCCAGGGCCACGACGAGCGCGTCGTAGGGGAACTCCCCCTGGGAGGTGCGGACCTGGCGGGCGGCGAGGTCGAGCTGCTCGACCTCGGCCAGGACATGCTCGGCTCGGCCGAGTGCGTCCTTGGTCGGCACGAGCTGCACCTGGTCAAGGGCGCGCCAGCCGCGCAGCAGCCACAGCAGGGACAGTCCCTGCACCTGGCTGTCGCTGCGGTCGACCAGGGTGATCTTGTCGTGGGGGGCTACGTGCTTCTGCAGTTCCCGCACGGTGCTCAGACCGCCGAAGCCGGCGCCCAGCACGAGGATGTTGCGTCGCATGGTGTGGTGCTCCTGCCTCAGACGTTGATGACCTTGTCGGCCCATTCGGTCCAGTCGGTCAGTTCCTTCATGGAGGAGCGGTGGGCGCCCTTGGTGAGGTTGTCGTCGCTCATACCGCGGGCGTCCATGCAGGTGCCGCAGCAGCCGATCTCACCGCCCAGCCGGGCGAAGGTCGTCGCCATCTTCCCGGCGTTGTAGTAGCCGTCCGGCGTCTTCTGGCCCTCCACCACGGAGACCACCGAGTCGCCGAACAGGAAGACCTTCACCTCGGTGTCCTCACGGCGGGCCACCTCCGTCGCCCAGCGCATCCCGTTGTAGACGCGCTCCGTGCCGTACGGCGGGTCGTGCAGCACGAAGAGGAACTTCGTCGTCATTTCATTTTCTCCTGTTCTAGAGAACTCTTGAAGAGTAGGGAAGGCTGGGTGGCCTGTCCAGGCGGTGGAGCGGAAGTTTCCGGTCTCAGCGGGTGGCTGCGCCCATGCGGCGGCGCAGGAACCGCGAGACCTGGTCGACGGCGAGCACGAGCATCAGCAGGGCGATCATCAGGGTGGCCAGCTCCTGGTAGCGGAACAGGCGCATGGAGATTCCGAGTGCCTGGCCGATGCCGCCGGCGCCGACGAAGCCGATGATGGCCGAGCTGCGGATGTTGCACTCCCACTGGTAGAGCACCAGGGAGGCGATGTTGTTGCGGGCTTGCGGGATGATCGACAGTAGGCCGGTGGCGAGCTTGGAGGCGCCGGTCATGCGCATGGCCTCGACCGGGGCCGGGTCGACGGCCTCCAGCTGCTCGGAGACGAGCTTGGCGAGCAGGCCGGCGGCGTGCAGGGAGATCGCGTAGACGCCGGCCGCCGGACCGAGGCCGACGATGGCCACGAACACCAGCGCCCAGAGCAGTTCGGGCACCGACCGGAAGACGGTGGCGACCAGCCGGGCACCGGTGGCCAGCCAGCGCGGTGCGCCGACGTTGCCTGCCATCAGCACCGCGAGGACCAGGCCCATGAGGGTGCCGAAGAAAAGGGCGGCGATGGAGATCTGCAGTGTTTCCAGAACCGCAGTGCCGACGGACTGCAGCAGTTCCTGGTCCAGCTGGGGTGGGAAGAGCCCGGAGGCGATCTCCCGGGCGCCGTCCCAGCCGGAGACGATGTTGGCGATGCTGACGCCGGTGCCGTTCAGCGACCACACGACCGCGGCCAGCGCGATCACCAGCACGATCCATGTGGTCCTGGACCGTTTCGGGCCGCTCATCTGCACGGCCGCGTCCGGCGGACGGTTGCCTCCGCCGTCGCCCTGCACGGGGACCTTCGGGCCGCAGCGGCCACCCGGGGTGGTCGTGGCCTTGGTGTTGGAGCTGGTGCCGGTGCTCATGCGGACACCGCCGTTCCCTGGTAGATCTCTTCGGCGTCGCGCTCGGTGAGCTCGCCGCCGTCGTAACAGACGCGCCCGCCGCGCAACGCGACGATCCGCGGGAACTGCCGGGCGATGGTCAGGTCGTGGGTGGAGACGACCACCGTGACACCGTCGGCCTCGCGGAGTGTGTCGACTGCGGCCTGCGAGGTGACCGGGTCCAGGCCGGAGGTGGGCTCGTCCGCGAGGAGCAGCTGTGGTTCGGCCAGCACAGCCCGGACCAGGGCGACCCGCTGGCGCTGACCGCCGGACAGATGCTCCACCCGGGCGCGCAGCAAGGCCCGGATGCCCTGGGTCTCGGCCAGGGCGTGCACCCGCTCCTGATAGCGGGAGGGAATGCTGCCGCGCAGCACGGCGGCCCATTCCCGCATCCCCCAGGTGGGAGCGGTGCCGAGGACGGCGTTGGTCTGGGCGCGCAGTCCCAGGACGAGGTCGTTGCCCTGGCGGACCACTCCGGTCTTGCGGCGGATGGCGCGCAGTTCTGACGGTAAGGCGGGATTGAGCCCGCCCACACGGATGGCGCCGGTCTGCGGGACCACGGCGCCGAGGATGCAGCGCAGCAGAGTGGTCTTGCCCGAGCCGGACGGGCCGAGCAGTACGACGTGCTCGCCCTGGTCGATGGTCAGTGAGATGTCGTCGAGTGCGGGCACGTCGCGGTCGGCGAACGACGCGGACACACCCGTCAGTTCGATGTTCATGGCGTGAATCCCCCGTTGGAATGGGAAGGATCAGGCGGGGCGGGACGCGGGCGTCACTGCCCGGAGGTGAGCAGGCCGAGCTCTTCGGCCTGCTTCTTCAAAGGCGCGTACTCGGCCTCGGCGACCTGCTGGTATCCGGTGGTCTGCATCAGGTCGAGCAACTCGGGGTCTTTCATCGCCGTGAACGCCTTGGTGATCGACTGTCCGGCCTTGTCTCCCAGCTCGGCGCGCATGACCCACGGGTAGCCCATGACCTTCTTGCTTTCGAGGATCTTCAGCTTGCCCTTGGGGATGGCGCCGTCGCGTTCCAGGCGGTGCATGATGCGCACCTCCAGGCCGCCGGCGTCGGCGGACCCGTTCAGCACGGCCTGGGCGGTGGCGTCGTGGCCGCCGGTGAAGGTGACCTTCGACAGCGGCGGGCACTTGTCGACCGTCTTGGGTGAACACTCGGCCCCGGCCTCGTTGAGCATGATCCGCGGATACAGGCTGCCGGAGGTGGAGCTGACATCGCCGAATGCGAGCTTGCCCTTCGCCGCCAGGACATCCTTGACGCTCTTGTACGGAGAGTCGCTGCGTACGAAGATGCCGGACAGGTACTGCTTGGTGCCGGTCTCCTTGTCGGTCTCCGTGACGAGCGGTGTGACGTCGACCTGCTCCTCGGCCTGCGCATAGGTCAGACCGCCGACGTAGGCGACGTCGACCTTCTTGGAAGCGAGCGCCGCCACGACGCCGGCGTAGTCGGTAGCCACGAACAGTTCGACGTCTGCGTCCAGCTGCTTGGCCAGGTAGGCCCGGAGCGGTTCGTACTTGGCTCCCTGCTTGTCCGGCGCCACGTTGGGGATGATCCCCACCCGCAGCTTCTCGGGTACGCCTTTGCTGTTGGTGCTGCCCTTCGCGTCCGCGCTGCCGCAGGCGGTGGCCGCCATGGCGATGCAGGCAAGAGCCAGGACCAGTCGGTTCTTCTTCACGTACGCCCCTACAGTTCACGAGCATGACAAGTGCACGTCAAATCGCGGGGTCGCGTGTACGCGGCCTCGTGGTGACGTGTGGAACTGCAGCCGGGGTTGGGGGTGCGGGCGCGTCAAAGGACGCGCCCGGGCGGTGCACCCGGCCGTGTGAAAGGTGACGCTGTCATCCGGTACCGCGGTTGCCGCGGCCGGTCGGTCATGTGCTGACAGTGCTCACAGGAAGTCCCCCCTGACGCCATTCCGGCATTCCGTCCTCGAGCACCATGGCCCGAAGTCCCCGTTGTCTGAGAATCTGTGCCGCCTTCGGAGCGAAGACGCAGTGCGGGCCACGGCAGTACGCGACGATGTCCATGTCCGACGGAAGATCGGACAAGTGCTCGGTGAGCTCGTCGAACGGCACGGACCTCGCACCCGGGATGTGTCCCGCCGCGTATTCCTCGGCCGGCCGCACATCGATGATGTACACGTCGCCGCGCAGTGACCGCGCCACCAGTTCTTCCTTGGTGACCCGTTCCAGCGTCTCCTCGCCCTGCAGGTATTCCGTGATCAGACGTTGCACCTCGGCAAGGCGGGCGTCCGCCAGCGACCACAGCTCACGCAGGAAGCAGGCCACCCGCTCGTCGGCGAGCGAGTAGATGACCTTCGTGCCTTCCTTGCGGGTCTCCACCAGGCGGGCACTGCGAAGCACCTGCAGGTGGCTGGAGGTGTTGCCCACCGTCATGTTCGTGACGACGGCCAGCGACTCCACGGACCGCGGTCCCTGCCCCAGGATGTCGAGCAGTTCGATCCGCTTGGGGTTGCTGATGGCCTTGCCGATGCGAGCGAGCTGGCCGAAGAGGCCCTCCCGTACTTCCCGCTCCGACATGGCACCTCCGGTCGCTCTTTGGTTTTCAAAAGATATCTAGAGGATGAGCTCATAAGCAAGGACTTCCGGCCACCTCGGCTGGCACGATCACTGGTCTCTGCCGGTCGCGCCGCTGTGACCTGCACGTATGCGGGGAGCGAGCCGGAGGTTCAGTTCCTCGCGTGCCAGGGGCGGGCCGGGTCCGTATGCAGGGCGGCTTCCTCGAGCCGGAGTGCGTAGACGGGGATCCGGCCGGTCCGCTGCGACTCTTCGACCTTGCCGAGGAAGGTATGGCCGGTCATGTGGCACCAGGCGTCCAGGTCCAGCGAGGCCGCCGGATCGTCTGTGACCACGTGAAAGACGGTTCCGGGTGGGGCGCCGGTCATCTGCTGGCGCAGTTTGAGCAGCACTTGGACGCAGCGCAGCCCCGCTCCCTGAACTGTTCGTATCCCGGTCACGTCACCGACACCTTCCTCTATAGATCCCTTGAATTCTGGCATCCGATGAGGCGACGGCCGTCGGGATCATCTACGGTATTCCATGGATATATGGAGGATGGTGGGATGGTGCAGGACACCGCAACCGGTACGAGGGCGCGGCTGTATGAGGCGTTCGCGGCCAGCGGCAAGGCACTGGCCAGCGGAAAGCGTCTGGAGCTGCTGGATCTGCTGGCTCAGGGCGAGCGCACGGTGGAAGCGCTGGCCAAGGCGGCCGGGCTGAACCTGACGACGGCCTCGGCGCACCTGCAGACGCTCAAGCGGGCCGGCTTCGTCGCCACCCGCCGTGAAGGCGTGCGCATCCACTACCGGCTCGCCGGTGACGACGTGGCGAGGCTGTTCGCGTTGCTGCGCAAGGTCGCCGAGGCTCGCCAGGCGTCTGTTCCCGCCGCCCGTGACGCCTATCTCGGTACTGACGGTGCGGCAGCAGTCACTCGCGAGGAGCTGGCGGCCCGGATCGGGGCCGGGGACGTGGTGGTGCTGGACGTGCGTCCGGTGGAGGAGTACCGAGCCGGGCACATCCCCGGCTCGGTCTCGATCCCGGTAGAGGAGCTGGCCGAGCGGATCAACGAGCTGCCGGAGGATGTGGAGATCGTCGTGTACTGCCGGGGCGAGTACTGCGTGCTCGCCTACGACGCGGTGAGGCTGCTGACCGACCGCGGGCGCCGCGCCATCCGGCTGAACGACGGCATGCTGGAGTGGCGGCTGTCCGAGCTGCCCGTCGACGCCGCGGACCTGACGTGACCGGCCAGGCGCTTCCCACGCATCCGGGCCTGATCGGAGGTCCGGTCTATCTGGACTACAACGCCACCACCCCCGTCGACATACGGGTGGCGGATGTGATGCTGCCGTATCTGAGGGAGCTGTTCGGCAACCCCTCCAGCAGCCACCCCTACGCCAGTGCCCCGCGCCGGGCGCTCGCCGACGCCCGCGCCCAGGTCGCCGCGCTGATCGGCGCCAGGGAGCCGGAGGTCGTGTTCACCGGCTCTGGTTCGGAGGCCAATCTGCTCGCGCTGCGCGGCGCGGTCCTGGCCGCGGACCTGCCCCGCGCGCACCTGATCACACAGGTCACCGAGCACCCGGCCGTGCTGGAGACGGCCCGCGCTCTGGAGCGCCTGCACGGCGTGCGCGTCACCGTACTGCCCGTCGACAGCGACGGGCTCCTCGACCCGGCCGTGCTTGCCGCCGCCATGGACGAGGACACGGCTGTGGTGTCGGTGATGGCCGCCAACAACGAGACCGGGGCTCTGCAGCCGATCGGCGAGCTGGCCGAACTTGCCCACTCACGCGGCGCGTTGTTCCACTGCGACGCCGCCCAGGCCGCAGGAAAGATTGCCCTGGACGTAGCCGAGCTGGGCGTGGACCTGCTCACGGTGGTCGGGCACAAGATGTACGCGCCGAAGGCCACGGCCGCGCTGTGCGTGCGCGAGGGCGTGGCACTGGAGCCGGTCGTCTACGGGGGCGGGCAGGAGCGCGGCTTGCGTGCCGGGACGGAGAATGTCGCCCTGGCCGTCGCCCTAGGCACCGCCGCCGAGCTGGCCGGGCAGGAGCTCGCCGACGGCGCACCCGGTCGTAACGCGCAGTTGCGGGACGACTTGCACCGGCGCCTGGAGGCGGCCCTGCCGGGCCGTGTCCGCCTCAACGGCCCCGTGCAGCAACGCCTGCCGAACACGCTGAACATCAGCATCGACGGCGTTCTGGGACACGAACTCCTCGCCGCAGTACCAGAGATCGCGGCGTCCACCGGATCCGCCTGCCACAGCGGCACCCACGCCCCGTCGCCGGTGCTGACCGCCATGGGCCTCGAACCTGTTCGTGCCCTGGGCGCGCTGCGGCTGTCGCTGGGCCGCTGGAGCACGCACGCCGACATCGAGACGGCGGCAGACGCGCTGGGCAAGGCGGCTGTCGCGCGGTAGGGGCGGCGCCGCCCGCAGCCCCTGTCCGTCGGCCTTGCGTTCGCTGACGACCTCCTTCAACGCTACGTAATCGCCCCACGGTCGGCCTGGGCCCGCCCTGGCCCGGGCAGACTCCACACCAGCCCTCCCCTTAGAAAGAGCCACCGTGACCAGGCCTGTCCCCGCCACCATGACCGCCGGATCCGGCATACCCGATACCGCTCAGGCCCAGCACCGCATCCTGACCGTCCTGGTCGCCTCGCAGGTCCTCAGCGGCGCCGGCCTCGCTGCCGGCATCACCGTCGGCGCCCTGCTCGCGCAGGACATGCTCGGCTCCACCGGCCTGGCCGGACTGCCCAGCGCCCTGTTCACCGCAGGCTCCGCACTTGCCGCCGTCGCCGTCGGACGCATCTCCCAGGCCCGAGGCCGCCGCCCGGGCCTCGCAGCCGGATATCTCACAGGCGCCCTCGGCTCCGCAGGCGTCCTCGCCGCCGCGGTGCTGGACAGCCCCGTCCTGCTGTTCATCGCCCTCTTCATCTACGGCGCGGGCACCGCCACCAATCTCCAGGCCCGGTACGCCGGAGCCGACCTGGCCGACCCCTCCCGCCGCGCCCGCGCCGTGTCCACCGTCCTGGTCGCCACCACCCTCGGTGGCGTCGTCGGACCCAACCTCGCCGCCCCCACCGGCGCCCTCGCCGACGATCTGGGCATCCCGTCGCTGGCCGGGCCATTCCTCCTCGCCGGCGCCGCCTACGCGCTGGCCGCATTGGTCCTGACCATCTGGCTGCGCCCCGACCCGCTCCTGCTGGCCCGCACCCTCCACACCGCCAAGCCCGCTACCGGCAGCGCCTCTCCACAGGATCCGCCCGTCGAGAGGCCCCAGGGCGGAGTGGCCCTGGGCGCGCTGGTGATGATCTTCACCCAGCTCGTCATGGTCGCGATCATGACGATGACACCGGTCCACATGCACGACCATGGCCACGGCACCGCAGCCTCCGGCCTGGTCATCGCCATCCACGTCGGCGCCATGTACCTGCCCTCCCCGCTGACCGGCTGGCTCGTCGACCGCCACGGCCGCCTCGCCATAGCCGCCACCTCCGGCGTCACCCTGCTGGCCGCAGGCATTCTCGCCGCAGCCGCGCCCGGCGACTCCGTCGCCCTGCTCGCTGTATCCCTGGCCCTGCTCGGACTCGGCTGGAACTTTGGACTTGTGTCCGGCACAGCGATGATCACCGACGCCGTGCCGCTGGCCACCCGTGCCAAGACCCAGGGCATGGTCGACGTCGCCATCGCCATCGCCGGCGCAACCGGGGGCATGGCCTCCGGAATCGTCGTCGCGGCAGCCAGTTACCCCGCTCTCGCCCTCACCGGAGGCGTCCTTTCACTGGCACTCCTGCCTGTCATCGCCGCCAGCGCTCACCGGCGATGACCGTCATGGCGTCCTTCAGCAACGAGTTCTCAGCCAAGGCGTGGACCAGGGCACGGAGAAGAAGTGCAGGGCGAAGCCGCCGTATCTGGTGCTTGTGCCCTAGTGGGCGTCGCCGTTCGTGCGGGTTACCTGCAGGAATTCGATTTCCCATCTGCCTTCCCACTTGCACGCATGCCGCGGTCGGTCAGCTCGAACCAGACCGTACGGCGGTGCCGAGGATGTGGAACGAGGCAGGCGTGCGGGCGTCGGGAAACAGGAAGCGGTCGAGCCGCTCGATGACGAACCCCGACCGCTCGATCGATGCCGCCGTGTCACGGCCGGTGTGACATCCGCCGGCCACTCGCGGCCAGATGGTCGCGTCGAGCACGCGCTGGACGCGGGCCAGACCAGAAGTGTCGGCTTGGACGTGTTCGAGGAAGCGCAACTGCCCGCCCGGCTTGAGGACCCGGTGCATCTCCCGAAGTGCCGTGTCTTGGTCGTGCACCGAGCACAACACCATCGACACGACGACCGCATCCGCAGTGGCGTCTGCAGCGGGCAGGCGTTCGGCCCGGCCGTCGACGACCTCGACCAGCACCGGTGCCTGGCTGGCGGCAGTGCGGGCGAGGCTCCGCAGGTGCGGTTCTGGCTCAACGGCCAGGACCCGGGCGACGGTGGTCGGGTACTGCGCGAAGTTGAGCCCGTCACCGGCACCGACCTCGATCACCTGGCCGGTGAGCCGGGCGAGCAGGGCTTGGCGGCGTTCGGTCATACCAGCCCGCTCCATGGCCCGGCCCATCGTCGGGTAGAGCCGCGCAAAGACCGGATGATGCACATAGGTGTCGCGTCCCATGCCTGTCACCACCGCACCGGGAGTTCGGCCAAGCCGCCGGTGAGCGTGTCCCGCCTCATGGTCAACTCCTCTACGCCGACGGCAAGTCGCAGCGTCGGCAGACGTGTCACCAGCTCGGTGAACACCGCCTGCAGTTCGATGCGGGCCAGGGGCGCGCCGAGGCAGTAGCGGGCGCCGTGCCCGAAGGTGAGATGGGCCGCGGCCGAGCGGGTGACGTCCACCCGATCGGGGTCGGGAAAGACCGCCGGGTCGTGGTTGGCGGCGCCGTTGTCCAGCAGCACCAGCTCCCCGGCCCGGATGGTGACTCCGTCGATGTCCAGGTCGGTCCGCGCGTAGCGGGGGATTCCGCCGCCGCCCTTCCCCGGCGCGCGCAGGATCTCCTCCACCGCATTCGGGACCAGAACGGGGTTGTCCACCAGGGCCTGCCACTGCTCCGGGTGGGCCAGCAACAGCAGAGCGCCCAGCCCGATCTGGACCACTGTGGTCTCGTGCCCGGCGAACAGCAACGCCATCGACAAGCCGGCCGCTTCGTCATCAGAGACGCCCTCGGTCGCGCACAACCGGGAGATCACGTCATCGCCGGGCTCGGCACGCTTGCGTGCGACAAGCCTCTTGCCATAACCGAACAACTCGCCCAGCCCCCGTTCCGATCGAGCCCGGTCGCGGATATTGGCGGCATCGGCGGTCCAGGCGCGGAACTTTTCCCGGTCCTGGTACGGCACACCCAGCAGCTCACAGATCACCAGGATCGGCAGCGGCATTGCGACCGCGGTGTGCAGATCTGCGGGCGGCCCCAGCTTGGTCAGCCCGTCCAGCAGCCGTGCTGTCAGGGTCTCGATGCGGGGGCGCAGGGCCCGCAGGTGCCTGGGGGAGAAGTGCGGCTGCAGCAGGGAGCGCATGCGTGCGTGATCGGCCGCCTCGGTGGCGAAGTTGCCCAGCGGCCCGCCGAACAGCGCCGATTCCCCGGCTCGTGGCGCGCTCCGAGGGTCCGGATGCGCCCGGCCGAGCCGGTCGTCGTCCAGCAGCCGCCGCACCTGGGCGTGGCCGGTGACCAGCCACGCCGCATCACCCACTGCGGTGCGCACCCGGTGCACCGTGCCCTGTGCCTGCAACTCGCGCAGTCGCGGAGCGAGTTGCAGGGGATCTGTCTGCTCGAACGGCAACTGTGCCGCGGTGATCATGGCTGCCCCCATCAGGTTCAATCGCTCTTGTATAAGTCGACTTAAACGAAGCTACTTGTATAGTCTCGCTTAAACAAGGGGAGGTGTGTGTGAACCCAGAGGACCGGCAGCCCGCTCGCTCGACGTCCGCACCTCCGCCTGAGCGTGCCCGGCGAATGCCCCGCGCCGAGCGGCGCGAGCAACTCCTCGACGCAGCCACACGTGCCTTCGCCCGCACCGGCTTCGCCGCCACCGGCCTGGACGACGTGGCGGCAGAGGCCGGAGTGACCCACGTGATCCTTTACCGCCACTTCGCCTCGAAGAGCGACCTGTATCGCGCCGTGCTCGACCGCGCCTGCACCCGGCTTGCCGAGACCGTCGGTACCGATGACTACGACGAGCACAGCGTCGCCGCGCTGCTACGCGCCGCCGCGGCGGATCCGGACGGGTTCCGGCTGCTGTTCCGCCACGCCGCCCGCGAGCCCGAGTTCCGCGACGTCATCGAAAGCATCCGCTCCGCCTCGATGGAGATCGCTGCCCGCCACCTTGCCGACGCCATCCCGGACGGCCCCTGGCGGACCTGGGCAGCGCAGCTCGTGCCCACCCTCACCCTCGAAGCAGTCATCACCTGGCTCGACACCGGTCAGCCCGACCCTGACCACGCCGCCGAGCGCATCAGACAAGCAGTCCAAGGCGTCATCCAAGCCGCCCAGTAGATCCCTGAGCCCGGGATCTGCGGCGCGGGCCGGGCCACCGGTGCGGTTGCTCGGAGTGTCTCCTGGTGGCCGCCTGCCCTGGGGTGGTCGTGGCCAGGGGCAGGGATCGGCCTGTTCAGAAGCCCGCGCGTTCCTGGAGTACGGCGCGTTCGGCGGGGTTGGCGGTCAGTTGGAGCGCGATCTTGTCGGCGGTGCGGGCCTCGTCGGGGCGGTCCAGGTCGCGCAGCAGGTCGGCTCGGACGGCGTGGAACAGGTGGTAGCGGTCGAGTTCTCCGGCAAGGCTGTCGACCTCTGCCAGCGCGGCTTTCGGCCCTTGCGTGTAACGGAGGGCGACGGCCCGGTGGAGCCGGGTGACCGGGGACGGGGCGAGGTGGAGCAGCATGTCGTACAGCAGCGCGATCTGCTCCCAGTCGGTGTCCTCCCAGCGTGCCGCCTCCGCATGGCATGCGACGATGGCGGCCTGGAGCTGGTAGGGGCCCGGGTGTCGGCGTCTGATCGCCCGGGCCAGCAGGACTGTGGCCTGCGCGATGGCTTCGTGGTCCCACAGGGAGCGGTCCTGATCCTGCAGCCGTACCAGCGTGCCCTCGGGGGTGAACCGGGCGGCGGTACGAGCGCGGTGCAACCGGATGAGCGCCAGCAGCCCGGCCACCTCGGGCTCGGTGTGCATCAGCCGGTGCAGCAGGGCTGCCAGCCACTCGGCGTCGTCGGCGAGGTCGCGGGACTGCGCCTGCTCGGCGGTCGACAGGTATCCCTCGTTGAACAGCAGGTAGATCACCGCGAGGACCTGGGAAAGGCGGTCGCCCAGCTCCTCGTCGTCGGGCACGCGGTACGGGATCCCGGCCCTGGTGATCTTCTGCTTGGCGCGGGTGATGCGCTGGGCGACGGTGGACTCCCGGACCAGGAACGCCCGGGCGATCTGCGTGGTGGTCATCCCGCACACCACCCGCAGGGTGAGGGCGATCTGCGCGTGACGCACTACACGAACAACACGCCGGACGGAACGGCATCGTTCGACTACTACAACACGATCTATCTCGACCCTGCGAGCGATGAGTTCTCCCAGGTCACCACGATCCGGTTGAAGAGGATGGCCGGCGTGATGAACACGGTCAACCTTGACTACCAGGCCAATTGCCGTGGGTACTGCACCATTACCAGCGTCAACTGGGCCGGGTCGAAGATTTTCAAGAATGGTGACATTCTCGAGCGGACCATCACCACGCGGTTCAAGTGGACGCCCAGCGGCGCCACCAAGAACACGATTGTCCCGTACTGGTACTTCGGCGGATCGGCCAACGGTACACCGATCGCCATCCCCCTCGAAGCCGAAAAGGCTGAGCTGGACATCCGGTGCGACAGCGAGATCCCCAACGCCGGAACCGGTTGTGTGTTCTCCGGCTACAAGCCGACCTACGTCATGAACTCCAAGAAGTTCCCCGGTGCCGCCGCTCACGTCGACATGATGTGGCGCAAGACCAACATCAAGTGGGGTCAGCGCAGCAGCGGCAAACCGCTCACCTACCTGGGCAACAAGATGGCCGTCGACGGCTCCGGCAAGACGCAGCAGGACCGTAACCGTCAGCTCATCTGCGGCAGGCAGTGGAAGGCTTACAGTGGCACCGGCGACTTCAGTGACATGTGGACGCTGGATGCAGGTGAAGCACGTACCGACCCAAAGAGTTGTGACGAGTTCGCCTTCGCCAATTCCTTCCAGAGCGCTGGAAACTCCGCCGGTCCCAACCCTGTCGCGTACAGCGGCAAGGAATGCGTGCAGACGTACGTCAGGCGCAACGCCGACGACACCATGACACTCCACCTGCGTCCGGATGCCCCGGCACCGACGTGGAAGGAGCCCTGCGGCCGGTCTTCGATGTCGAACTGGCAGAACACCCAGTCGATGCGACCGTTCGGCGAATTCATCAAGCAACAGCGCCTGATGGAGGACGACGACTACTGGCTCGACCTCGACGGATTTACCGCGCCGACACCGTAACCACCTAATGAAGAGTGCCCCCCGGTTGGACCGGGGGGCACTCATAACGATCGGTGATGCGAGACTTCACAACCAGACCAGTCGCCCTTCGGCGACCGTACAGACCGGGTGGTTTCCCTCGCCGATCCTCGTCAGCATCTCGGCCACAGAGTCGAAATAGTCGGCGAGTGACACACGTACTCGCCAGCAGTCGGGGTCTCCCCCACGAACCACCTGCCGACACGCCCGTCCCGCACGTCGATGAACCTTCCCGTCCAGCCATCCTGATCCGACAGGAACGGGACCCACGCTTCGTTCCAGTCGCCCCCACCGGACATAGGATGGTTCGCGTAGAGCTTCTCCATCGCCCGAATTCCCAGAAAGAAACTTCCCTCGTCCGGAAACCCGGCGAAACCGCAACATGCCACATCGTCGTCGAAATCTTCCTCAGGAAGATCCAAATTGTTCTGCAACAACCATGCCCGCAGTTCCTGAGGAAGCGGGACACCCATCCGTTCCTCGGCGGTCGCGAGCATCTGTTCCGTGGTCGGCCCGGGCAGATCCGCATGATCGGCCGGGGCGTGCTCCCGAAGAAGACCCATTACGCGGGACCAGCTTTCCACCACACGCATTTCCCACCACCCTCTCTGAATGGACGCCCTGTACGACTGCCACTGCGGGGGGTTACTGGTTGAAGCGCCTTGACGCCGGGCGCTGTAAGCCCGAAGGGCGCGCAAGAAAAGGTACCTTGTGGAGCGGCGACCGGAAAACCTCGCAGAGAGTGGTCCTCCGGGTGGTCCGACCGATACCCCTCGCTTGGTACCTTCCGTCCCGAAATGCAATGACCGTCTGCTCGGTGAGGTGAGCGTGCGCCGGCCTCTGTCGGACGACCGATATGCCCCTGCGGGGCTCCACGAGTTGCGGGAGCGGGCAAGGGCGCGGAGTGTCTTGTCCGTTGTGTAAGTCCTGGTGGGGAGCCTTTTTCGTCTGCGGGTTGGCTGCTGGCGGTCGGTGGCGCGGTCGCCGAGTAGCCAGTGCGGTTCTCTCCTCCTTGGCGGCCCTCATCGCTTTCGAACACAGCCCGCACGGTCAGGCCGCTGCGCCACCCACGTGCTGATCTGAACTTCGAGCCCGCCGTCAGAACCAGTTGCCGAGAGTGATCAGCCCGCGGTGCACGAGTGGCTCGACGAAGGGATTCGGCCGGAACGAAGGCCCGTACGCCAACTCCGCCATGTCCATACGCCACGGCGTACGCCGGTGGTCGAGGAACCGAAGGTCGGCGATCGATGCGGCGACCTCGCCGGCGGAATACCCGCGGCGCAGAAACCCGTCCGCGGCATAGACGGCGGCCGCCACCCGAAGTGAGTCGGTCCACGGCCTTCTACCCCTCCTCTGTCGTTGGGTGGTGCCCTGGAAGAGCGCACTGCATACCGCAGGAGGGGATCACCACGCCGCACCATGGACGGCGACAAGAGGGGGATGAGCACGGCGGCCAGGGCCACGAGCATCCTGTCCTCATGCGTGGGCGTTCCGTCGAGCCACGCGTTGACACGCTTCTGCAAGGCCAGAACGGAGTCGTCACTCACCGGCACAGGCTGGCACAGGACAAGCGGGAAGCCACATGGTTCTCCGAGGCCATAGCCGTAAGACCATTCACCCTCGTCTGTCCAGTTTTCGCAGGTGCGCTCAGGTGGGGCGTCCTGCCGGAATCGGACGGTGTCCCAGCACGCCTGGCATTCGGTCACCACGTAGACACTGTGGTCGACACACGCGAACGACCATGGAAGTTTCCACCGCAGGAGCCAGCGCGGGCCGTCGTTGTCCCGCAGACACCTCGGGCACCAGCGTGCCTGCCAGTGGTGGAACCACGCTCCCTTGTGCCATTGCTGCACCGCCACACCGTCGGACGAGAGGAGCGGCAGATGCGGTAGCGCATTGCCGGCATAGCGGGCCAGGGTCATCGCGTGCAGGCGCTCGGCGCCGACTCCGGTCAGCTTCTCCATCCGTCGAACCACAGGATCGGACAACCGCATTTCGGAGCCAGCGATCCCGCCGAGCCGGTCGAGGTGCAGTTCCCGAAGGAGCGGCTTCATCTCGAAGCCCTGCTGCTCGGCCAGCGCACCGATCCAACTGGTCAGAGACTCCCCGGGGATCGGCTGAATCACCGGTTCGATCAGGGTGCGACGCTTCTGCGCCGTCTTCCTCGCTGTACTCACGACGCGCATCCTGCGGCAGGCGCACCCTGCTGAATCGTGGCTCCTGAGCGGACCACTGATGTGGGTTACCGAGGAATGTCTTCGTTTACGGAAGCTGATCCCCGCAGGGCACCCATTAGGAGGTATGCAGGTGTTATTCGAATAACATCGCGGAAGGGGTGACGTATGGATGACGCGCACTTGTACAGCCGCGACGTAGTACGCCCCGTTGTCATTGACTCTCCGCAGCGGCTGCTCCTCCTGATCCCGTCAGGGCCGGACGGAGAAATCTGGACGCTGCCGACAGTGGCTGTGCGCCCTGGTGAAACCATCCGCCGCGCGGCAACCCGTCATCTGCGTGGCATCTGCCGTCTCCCTCCGCTTCGTATCTCGCCTCTCATCGGCCGGCTCTCCCGTACGGACGGGGCGGAAGGTGTTCAGTACGTCATCGTGGTGCGTCCCGCTTCGGGTAGCTGGCCGTCGGCCATGCGCTTCGCCATCGCCCCGGAAGCCTGCTGGTGGACGACGGCGGCCCTGCGCTCCGACCGAGCGCAGGTCGAGCCCGCTGAACTGCTCGACTTCATGGACGGCTACTGGGACGGATGGCTGCCGGACGGAGAGATCTCGCTCGAGTGAACCGTCACTACGCCCCTGGCACCGGACGCTGCGAAACCGACAGCGCTCAACTTCTCGTATGCCCAAGCCCGAAGCAGGAGCGCACCATGAACGTGCACGCCATCGAGATCACCCTGACCCGCTCCATTGAAGCCGCCGAACTGAAGGCCGCGCAGCAGCAAAGCGCCCTCCTGATGGCGGCTGCCGCCGACAGGAAACGGCTCGTGGTGCTGGTGTCGGCCAAGAACGAACGCAGGGCCGTCAGAAGGATTTGGGAACGGTTGGAAGGCGCGCTCCCCATCGACGTGCTCTGCAGTCTCTTTCCTGGGCCTGACGGTAAGTACTTGATGAGCATCCCGCTGAGTGCGGAGGTCCACGAGCGGATCCAGAGGTTCGCTGTGGCCGAGCGAAGGACTCCGGAGGAGTACGTGCAACGAGCGATTGTTCAAGCACTCGCGCGCGACCGGTCCGCGCGCCGAGCCGAGCTGGACTGTTCGCTGAACGAGCTGCTGCGCACCTACAGCCCCGAGGAGGTGCTTGGGGCGGCCGCACGACGGATCAGGTCCTGAGTCGGCGCCGCGTCTTCTGCACGGTGGTCGGGAATCGTCGACGCAGCCGCGCCCGTGCCAGGGCCAGCTTTCGCCCAGACCTCTCGAACGTCACCGCTGGCCGCGCCAGGCGCCACCTGTTCGTCATCGGTAACCGTGACGCTTGGCGTGACCAGCGGTTTTCGTCACTCTTGGCGACGCCCTGCCCGTGCACCGCCGGCGGTCTGGGTGACTCGGCTCCTCTAGCAGGGGCGGTGTTCGTCAGGCGAGCGTGGAGACCGCCGAGAGGGTGGACGCGATGAGGGACACCAGACCGGGCACGCCTCCGCACTTCTGCTGGATCTTCTCCAGCAGTCCCTTGGCCACGGCCCGCCCCTCGGGTTTGTCCAGCTCTTGCTCAGCCACCGTGTCCAGGAGACCGACGCACAGGTCGTAGTCTTCGACGTGGGCCTTTTCGCGCTCCATGTCCTGGCGGATTCGTCCCAGGAGCTCGGCGATGGCCTGTAATTCGTCTCGTCCGAGGCCGGAGTTGTCCTGGCTCTGCGTCGAGTGGAAGGCGCCCGGTTGGTTCTGCACGTTCTGCATGGATCCGCTGTTCTGAATGCCCGTGTTGGTGCCACCGGGCTGCTGCCTGCGACCGAACATCACGCTGCTCCTCCTGCCTTCTGGTGGGAGCCGACGGCCCCCGGCTGGTTCTGCACGTTGCTCATCTCACCGGTGTTGATGACGCCGTTGTTGAGGACAACCGTGATCCGTTCCCGGTACTCGCCGGTGTCGACGTTATGGTCGACGAGGAAGCCCTCGACCGCGGCCAGGACGCGGCCCTGCATCATCTCGATGTAGCGGCGGGCGTCGTCGTACTGGAGCATGTCGTCCATGTACCGGGTCGAGTAGACCTCCCGCAGACTCACCGGCCCCTGACCGGCATCCTGTGCCGGCTGCCGCTCGTCGCTCGTAGCCCGCTTGAACAGCCGGGCCACGAGCCAGATCGTGTCCACGGCGGCGAGATACGCCGTGCGGCGCCGCCACGACCAGCCGGCGCCCGCCGCTTCCTTCTCCGCCTCGCGCACCACGGGGTGGACAGGGTTGACCACGTGGGGACGAACGACGACGCGCAGGTAGTGGTTCTCGTAGGCGAAGCCCACGAAGATCGAGGCCACCAGCTCGCCGTCCCACGAGGTCATCCGCGCGCACAGGAAGCGTCGGGCGACCTTCGGCGCGCGTTGAGCGTCCGCTGCCATCACGCCTTCCCGGGCCAGCGTGACCAGTCCCTCCCACCCCTCGGGCGTCAGCGCGTCCCAGCGGTCAGCGGCGATGGCCGCGACACCGAACACCTCCTGCACACTCTCGGGGTGGAAGTCCGGCAGCGGATCGATGGGACGCTGCAGCTCACGGGCCACATGCGCGTGCAGGTCGTCCGGGGTGAAGCGGACCACTCCGTCGCCGGGCCGGGCCCCTGCCAGGAGTTCCTCGACACTGGGCAGGGCCCGAGAGGGACCCTTCGCGTCTTCGGAACGCTGGCTGTCGTCCTCGTCGTTCGACTTCGCCCTTGTCACGTCGATACCGATCTGGGTCTCGAACCAGACCTTGCCCGCCCCGACGAAGTGGTACTTCGCACCGGAGGCGCGGACCTGGTTCCGATACGGCACGACCTCCCCGTATGAGGCGTCCCGGATGCCCTCCACTGCCCGCCGGAACCGGCGTGGCACATCGGCACCCCACGTGGCGCCGACGTCAGCGCCGATCACCGCGCGCAGCCGCCTCTGGGCAAGTGCCCGGTCCGTGTAGAAAGCTGCCCACAGCCCGAGCAATGTGACCAGCGGCGCCAGGTAGGCGAGCGGCGTCAGCACCCACAGCCCGCCCGCTGCACTGGCCAGGGCCGTGAGGCCACGGCGCAGCCACAGCAGGCGTTGCGCCTGCGCGCATGCGTTCAGGACAGCTTCCAGGTCGAAGCCCTGTGACGGCACTGGCCGCCCTCCGGCCGCTATCCGGCGGCGCACCCATCGCGCGTACTCGTGGCCGACCAGTACCCGCGGCTGTTTGGGCGCGGTCGGCTCCTCCTCGTCGTCCAACAGCTTTCTGAGATTGTTCTGCTCATCGGCCAGGGCCCGCTTGGTTGCCTGTTCCAGGCGCCGCTCGCGCACCTTCTTGGAGGTGAGCTTGTCGCCGAGGTGCTTGGTCATCCTGCGCCGCCACTCTCTGAACTTCTTGGCGAACTCCTCTGCCCTGTCCGGCCGCAGATGCGCGACCGCGCACAGTAATCGGGTGGGCTCGGTCATTCCGCCGGCGGCGTGGCCGATCGGATGGTGGCCGTTCACCCCGTGCAGTGGCACCGTTGGAACCTTCAGCAGTGACCGAGCTCCGTTTGCCTCTCCCGCACGTCTTGCTGACCGTGTGTCCATGCACCCCCCGTCCGTTCATACGAGTGATACGGCGACCGATCGTCCCCCACCCGGGCGGCCGCTGCCTAGCACGCCTAAGCACCGTGAATGCCGCCAAATCGGACAGGGTAAATGGAGGTTCGGACACCGCATGCACCGGAGCATCCGGCGCAAGACATCCCGTCACCTGTGGCGAGCCTCACCTGCTGCGTGGGAAAAGATCTTGATGAGCGCGGGATCTCACCGTGAGTTCAGTACCCGTATCCCCTGACCAGCCCATTTCGTCGGTTACCGACCAGGGAGCACCGACGAAAGTGCTCTGGTTGCACCGACGGAACGGGCGGCATCGATCATGATGCCGTCCGTTCCGGCTTTTTGTTCAGGCGTGGATCTTCAGTTGTTCTGCCGCGGGCCGGCTGTTCGACCGGGGGCTACTGGTGGCTTGTGAGCAAGGTCTCAGGGCTGGGTGACGTAGCCCTTGGGGGTCGTGGGCGAGCTGGAAGGCCAGCAGGAGGGTCTGGGCGGCGATGCCGCGGATTCGGCGGGTGCTGGCGTCTCGAGGCGCTCGTGGAGGGTGTCCTTGGCGAAGCCGTTGATACCTTCGACGCTGTTGCGGAGCCGGAAGTAGACGCGCTGCCAGGCTTCGGAGCCGTACTGGAGGGGCTGCCAGAGGTTGGCGCCGGCCTCCGGCGGGACGGTGACGGTCCTCTGGCCGCAGCAGGGCGGCGAGTCAGCGGGGCTGGGAGCCGGGTCGACGAGCGGCAGGTGGATGCCCCTGCCGAGGGTGTGGGCCTTGAGGGGGGCACTGGGTCCCGTTTGCCCCGGCCGGGCACATCACACGGCGGTGGCCTTCGTCGTCGGGCCGCTGCTTGGCCATGAAGAGATGGGCGGCTCGGGCGCGGATGCGGTTGATCCAGGTCTGCTTGTCGATCTTCTCATTGATCAGGTCCTTGGTGGCGTCCTTTAGCCCCTCGGGCAATGGAGGGGCAGTACCAGTTGCCCTCGACGAGTTCGGCGCCGGCGAAGCCGGCCTGCACCCCGAGCTGGTCCTTCGCGTAGTCGTAGACGGGCTCGTAGCCCATGGCGCGGATGGGGAGCTGGAAGTTCTCCGGCCTCTGGCCGTTGTAGGCGCGGTCGCCCGCCAGGTAGCCGCGCCGGAGGCTGTAGTCGATCTGCTGGAGGGCTTCAACGGCGACGTGGCCGGGGCGGTGGCTGGGCTGTCGGCGACGATATCCGGATCACCCCGCTCATCGGGCTCGACCAGCGCCAGCAGCGCGGGCGCAGCCCCGGATCGAGATCCGTGCCACGCTTGCGTCCTCCGCCCGGGCGGAGGACGCAACCAGAGGCTCGCGGTGTCGGCAGCCGGCCGCCGACACCGCCAGGGATGGGCGCGGTCCGCTCCTCGGGCAGACCCCGCCCGGCTCTTTCAGGGCGAACCGCCTTGTAGTCGGCCAGAACCCGAATCAGGTCAGTGTCGACTGACGTCGTCATGGACTGATGTTTACATCAGTGGTAGCTGATACCACCGGGTGCTGATGTGAGTCGTGCCCGTTCCTGTTGCGAGGCAAGAGAGACCTCTGATGTCCGACAAGCCCTCTGTGCTCTTCGTCTGTGTCCACAACGCGGGCCGCTCCCAGATGGCCGCCGCGTGGCTGAGCCACCTGGCCGGGGACCGCGTCGAGGTCCGCTCCGCCGGTTCCGCGCCCGGCGACAAGGTCAACCCGGCTGCCGTCGAGGCCATGCGTGAGGTCGGTATCGACATCTCCACCGAGACCCCGAAGATCCTGACCATCGATGCGGTCAAGGAGTCGGACGTCTGCATCACCATGGGCTGCGGCGACACCTGCCCGGTCTTCCCCGGCAGGAAGTACGTCGACTGGCAGCTGGACGACCCGGCCGGCCAGGGCGTCGAGGCCGTGCGGCAGATCCGCGACGAGATCAAGGAGCTCGTCGAGGGCCTGATCGAGGAGATCGCGCCGGAGAAGCCGGAGACCACCGCGTGAGCGAGATCCGGAACGTCATCGTCCTCGGCTGGGTTGCCCCTCCGGCCCGCACCGGTCGGACGGCCGAGGGTCAGCCCTCGGAGCACGGCCCGCAGCACGACGACCGCCACCTGCCACGATCGTCTCGACAATCGGCAGCTCCGCAGCCGTGACGGGCTTGACCGCCCGCACGATCGCCGAGTGCATCCCGTCGGCCACCGCATGCGTCGCGGTGACCTCGACGTCCGCGAACCCGGCGGACTCCAGCCCTTGCCGGTACTCGGCGAACGACATCGCCCCGGCGATGCAGCCGACGTAGTCCCCACGCTCGGCCCGCTGGTCGGGCGTGAGCTGATCCTCGGCCACGACGTCGGTGATGCCGATCCGTCCTCCGGCCGCGAGCACCCGGAACATCTCGGCGAACACGGCGGGTTTGTCGACCGACAGGTTGATCACGCAATTGGAGATGACGACGTCGACGGTGCCGGCGGGCAGCGGGATCGACTCGATGGCGCCCTTGAGGAACTCGACGTTCGTCGCGCCTGCCTTCTTCGCGTTGGCCAGCGCGAGGGCGAGCATCTCCTCGGTCATGTCCAGCCCGTACGCTTTCCCGCTCGGCCCGACCCGGCGTGCGGACAGCAGGACGTCGATGCCGCCGCCCGAGCCGAGGTCCAGCACACGCTCGCCCTCCCGCAGCTCGGCTACCGCAAGCGGGTTACCGCACCCGAGGGACGCGGCGAGCGCCTCGGCGGGCAGTCCCGCACGGTCCTCGGTCGCATACAGCCCCACCCCGAAGCTCTCATCGACCTCGATGCTTCCGGAGCCGCAACAGGCGGCGCCTCCCTGGCTGACCTGGACCGCGGCCGCCGCGTAGTTGGCCCGCACCTGCTCGCGAAGGTCGCTGCCCTGCCCGGTCATGACACACCTCCACTGCATCGAGGCTGCATCGACGTCCATGAGTGCAAAGCTCCTCCCTGAATCGATGACTGTCAACATAGAGGGGGGTCGAATCAACGGTTGCCGATCGGCAGCCAGTGGTCGAGGTATGTGCGCAACCCGCCCAGATCGGCACCTCGTGCTACATAGCCGAGATAGCCGTCGGGGCGCACGAGCCCCTGTACGGCGCCCGCCCACGGACTCTGCCCTCCGAGCCGGTGCACAGCGACCAGATCGGCTCGCCCCTCCAGGAGCGGAGTGAGTCGCTCGTCGGGCCAGAGGGGCGGCGGGCCGGACAACATCAGGTGCCAGCCCGGCGGTGCCGTCCGTGCCTGCAGGCCGCGTGGCAGGTCGGGTAGCCGGTCCCCTGCCCGCGGCCCGGTCCTGGGCGGAGGCGAGCCCGCCACGGAAGCGGGGCTGCGGCGATAGTGGATGCCGAGCTCGGAGACCGTACGGAAGACGCGCCCACGCGGGCCGCTCGCCCGCAGCGCCAGTGGGGCCAGCCGCGGGGCGAGTCGGGTGCGCGCGAGACGAATGAGCGCGTTGCTGCTGGTGCCGACAGTGAAGGCACGGTCGGTGAAGCGCCGCACCGTACGGCCGACCGGGGCGCGCTCGACCTCATACGTCTCCAGCAGCTCCTCGGGCGCGGCACTCCGGCAGACGAGGGCGAGCTTCCAGCCCAGGTTGAGGGCGTCCTGGATGCCGGTATTCATGCCCTGCGCACCGGCCGGACTGTGGATATGGGCCGCGTCCCCGGCCAGGAAGCAGCGCCCAGCCCGGTACCGGGCGGCACCGCGGTTGTGGAGCCGGAAGTCGGTCATCCAGACCGCATCCCGCAGGATCAGCCGCTCGGGGACGTACCGCCTGGTGATCTCCTGCAGCAGTGGCAGCGTCACCTCCGCGTCCGGAGCGTCGGGCGGCCGCATCGCGAGCATTCGCCAGGTGGCCGGCGAGCCGAGCGGGAAGAAGAACAGCATCCCGGCCCCGGTCATGTAGGTATGCACGGCACCGGGCTCCAGTCCGTCGGCCTCCAGGTCGGCGAGCAGGAACGTCTGCGGGTAGGCGTACCCCTCGAAGCCGATGCCCGCCTGAGTGCGCACGCCACTGTGTGCGCCGTCGCAACCCACGACGTACTGTGCCGCCGCCGTCTCTTCCCTGCCGCCGTCGCCCCGCAGCCGGCACCGGACGTACGAATCCTTCTGCTCCATCCCGACCAGTTCGGTGCCGCGCTCGATCGTCACCCCCCGGTCGGTCAGGTACTGGGAGAGGACGCTTTCCGTCTCGGCCTGCGAGAGGAACAGCAGGAAGGGGTATGGGGTGTCGGCCAGGCCGATGTCGAACAGCGGCAGCCGCACCACGCGCCCCGGCAGGTGCATCCGCAGCTGCATCGCCGGATTACCGCGGGCGATCAGCTCGTCCGTCACCCCGAAGCCCGCGAGCGCCTCCAGGGTGCGGGGCTGGATGGCCAGCGCCCGTGATTCGTGAACCCGATCGAGGGAGCGGTCGATGATGCGGAACTTGGTCCCGTTGGCGCGCAGTTGGGCCGCGAGCGCGAGACCCGTGGGTCCCGCCCCCACCACCAGCACATCCAGCGGTGCCTCCATGCAGCCACGGTAGTGCCGGGAGATTCCGACCGATACCCCCATTCATCGACTATCGTCGATTATCGATGAAGCAGACCAAGAACAGCCCGGCGTCGCTGAGCGACGAGGACACCGCCACATACGCCACGTGGTTCAAGGCTCTGGCCGACCCCATGCGTGTACGCGTGCTGAACCTGCTGGCCGTCGAGCGGCGGCCCATGGCTGTCGGCGAGATCGTGGAACAGCTGCCGATCGGCCAGTCCACGGTGTCCCATCACCTCAAGATCCTCGCCGAAGTGCGCTTCGTGCTCGCCGAGGCGCGGGGCACGTCGACGCGGTACGCCGTCAACGACCGGTGCCTGGAGTGCTTCCCCGCCGCCGTCCGAGCGATCATGGCACTGGATGGCGATGGCGACCGTGCCTGCTGAACCGATGCGGATCGTGCCGTGGCCGAGGGAGCCGGCCGAGCAGCAGGGTCGTGAGCATCTTCACGAACGTCGTCTTGCCCGCCCCGTTGGGGCCGAGCACGCCGTTGACCATGCCCTGGGGGATGACGAGGTCGATGCCGTCGACGGCCCGCGAGCTCTGGAGATTCTTGTCGGCTGCTGAAGTGGCCTCATCCGTAAGGGCGTTGACGCACCGGAAGCCGTGATGGTCAGGCGTGCACGTCGAGTACGTACTTGCCGGTCGAGGCGCGGGTCTCCAGCAGTTCGTGGGCGTGGGCGACGTCCTTGAGCGGCAGGAGCCGGACGTCCACGCGGACCGTGCCGCCGGCGACCCTCGCCAGCGCCTGCTCCAGGTGGGCGCGGAGGAGGTGCGGGGCACGTCCGGCTACGCCGCCGAGGTTGTAGCCGGCCAGCGACGTGCTGGTGTACCAGGGGTGGTTGCCCTCGAAGGTGACGTCCTCGGCCGCCGCGTTGCCGAAGACGACATGCCGGCCGAAGGGTGCGAGCAGTCCGGTCACGGACGAGCGGAATGCGCCGCCGACCGAGTCCAGGACCAGGTCGGCACCGGCGCCGCCGGTCCGCTCGGCCACCTCGCGCTCCAGGTCGTCGTAGGAGACCACGCTGTCGTAGCCGAAGCCGCGGGCGTACTCGGCCTTGGCGGGGCTGCTGGTCACGCCGATGACCGTGGCCGCGCCCAGGGTCCGCGCCAGCTGGGCGGCCGCCGTGCCGACGCCGCCCGCCGCGGCGAGGACGACCACGCTCTCGCCCTCGGCAAGCCGGCCGGCGGAGGTGAGCACCCCGATCGCGGTGGTGACGTTGCACAGGGCGCCGGCCGCGAGAGCGCTGTCCAGGCCGGCCAGCGGGCCGTCCAGGCGCACGGCGTGCTCCGCGCCCACGGCGACCACCTCGGCGTTTCCGCCGCCGCCCAGAGTGAGGGCGGCCACGCGGTCGCCGATACGGAAGCCGGTGACGCCGTCGCCGATCGCGCGGACGGTGCCGACCGCCTCGAGGCCGGGGACGTGCGGCAGGCCGACGGGAATTGGCCGCGCCGGAACATCACCTCGGCGAAGTTGACGCCGGCGTGGGTGACGTCGAGCGTGATCTGCCCGGGCTGCGGCCCGGGCGCCGGGACGTCGGCGACGGTGAGGACGGACGGGCCGCCGAAGGACTCGAACTGCACGGCGCGCATGGGACTCCTTAGTGGGGTAGATCTGCTGGGGTTTGTCATCGGATGTCGGTCCGGTCCTGAGGGGGATCGGACGGGGTCGGCCGGTCAGCGCGCGCCGACGGGCTCGGGGAGGGCGTCCAGCTCCGCCAGCGCGTCGGGCGGCAGGGCGAGGGAGCCGGCCGCGACGTTCTCCTCGAGGTGGCGGAGGGTCTTGGTGCCCGGGATGGCGCCGACGTGGTCCCCCTGGGCGAGCACCCAGGCGATCGCCACCTGTGCCGCGGTCGCGCCGAGCCGTTCGGCGACCGACCGCACCTTGCCGGCGATGACCTGGTTGGCGCCGATGGCCTCGGGCCTGAACCGCGGCAGACGGTGCCGTCCGTCGGCCCTCGGCAGGTCCTGGGGGCCGGAGATCAGCCCGGACAGGAAGCCCCGGCCCAGCGGGGCGAAGGCGATGAAGGCGATGCCCTCACGCCCGCGACCTTCTGGCACAGCCGGACCGCCCGTTCCGCGGTGGCGATCGCGTCCCTGGTCCGCCCCTGCTACAGGAGCAGGGTGCTGAGATTGCACAGGGCGATGGATTCCCGTCTGCAGGCTCCGAGTTCGCGGTGCAGTGCGATGCCGCTCAGCAGGAGGTCGTATCCCTCGGACAGGCGGCCGAGCACGATGTGCGCCCAGCCGACCAGGTCCAGGAACGCTGCTTCGCTCACGGTGTCCCCGTGGGACCTGGCCACTCGCAGACCCTCTTCGGCGGCCTCCGTCGCCGACTGGAACTCTCCGAGTATCTGGTGCGCCGAGGCCAGGGCCAGGCTCAGACACAGGGCCTGGGCGTCGGCTGCCCTCCGGGCCGCCGCCACCGCGATCTGCGCGAGTTCACGGAAGTCCCGGAAGGCTCCCTGCGCGTGCAGATGGAGCACCGTGTTTCTGGCCAGATAGCTGGCCAGGCGATGGAATTCGTGCTGCTGCCCCAGCCGGACGGCGGCCTGCAGCACCCTGCTCTCCCGGTCGTACCAGTGCCGGGCGGTCTGCGCGTCTCCGCCGAAGGCAGGCAGCCCGGGTGCGCTGCCGACCGGAGCGGAGGCGCACTGGCGCAGTCCCGGAAAAGAATCCGGCACGCCTCGGTGGTCGCGCCCGGGTAGTAGTTCAGCAGCCGGCCGACGGCTCTGTCCTTCTCGTGCCGCACGGAGTCGTCCCCGATGTGGTCGGCGGCATCCTGCTCGCCAACGCCGGCAGTTACATCTGGTTCCCGGTGCTCGTCGCCACCCTCGGCGGAACCGACAGCGGGTTCTGGGCGGGCGTGGTCATGTGTATGACGTACGTCGGCCGCCTGCTCGCCACCTTCTGCTATGAGGGGGTCGCGGCACGCGCCGGGGGCCGCGGGGGTGTGTTCCTCGGCACCGCGCTGGAAGCCGTGGCCCTCGGGCTCATGGGCTTCGCCGATGGCGTGCTCGTGTACAGCGTGCTCGCGTTCTTCATCGGCTTCGGCTCGGGGACGTCGTTCCCGGGGCTGAAGAACGTGCTGGTGTCCTTTCCCGAGGAGGAACGGCCCAAGGCGTTCTCCGCGTTCCAGATGGCCGGGCAGGTCGGCCTTTTCGGCGGTGCGCTGCTCGGCGCCGTCCTGACGGACGTGGACCTGCGGACCCTCTTCTGCGTGGTCTTCGCCCCTCTGCCTCGGCTTCTGCCTGATCACCACCGCTCTCATCCCCAGGACCCGGTTCGGCAAGGATCCGGAGGCCGGGCCCGGCCGCGTCCCTCTGATCAGCCTGACCGCGTTCAAGGGCATCGAGGTGCGCGGCGCCACCCGCTACTTCCTGCTGTCTGCCGCCTTCTGGTTCCTGTCGCTCGGCTTCGTGGTCGGCATCCCCTGCACATGGCGCAGTACGCCCCGCAGTGGGCCCCGTCCGCGCCGTTCTGGATCACGGGTCTCAGCATCCTGGTGCTGCAGTACCCGCTGTTCGAGCTGTTCGACGACAAGTTCGGTCCGGGAACGGTCCTGGCCGTCTGGAACGCGAGGTGCACCCGAGCCGTCCGGTCGGCACGGCGCGGTAGGGGGCAGACAGGACGACGGGAGCGGCGCCGCCCCGGCCGGCGGCGCCGTTCTGGTTGCGGGGAGCGGCGCACGGGCGAGCAGAGGTGCCGGCGCCGCACGCCGCACACCGCGCGGACGGTAGGTGAGTGGGGGATGTGTGCGTGCGGCCGCGCGGTCGTCAGCGGCGGGTCAGATAGGAGCGGTACCAGGGGGCTGCCTGGGGGAAGGTGCGGGGGAAGCCCTTGCCCGGGGAGCAGTCCACCGACTTCCAGAAGTCGTCGTCGGTGAACCAGTGGTCCACGGTGAGCATGCCGAGGTGGTGCCGGGCCATGGGTGAGCCGGCGGCGCGGGCGCGGGCGGTGGGGACGTCGATGGCGGCTCCGGCCGGTGGGCGCTCGACCTGGGTGGCGACGGCGGCGAGCAGGTCCGTCGCGGTGACCGGGTCAGGGTGGTTGACGTAGTGGGCGCCGGGGGCGAGGGACGAGGAGAGGGCCGCGGCGACGACCGCGCGGCCCAGGGTGTCGACGTCGATCACCGAGTGCAGCGTCGCGCAGTCGGTGAGCGTGGCGGACAACTCGCGTAGCAGGCCCACCAGTCCGGGGATCACCCAGCGGTCTCCGGTGCCGTAGACCAGGTGGGGGCGCAGGACCAGGCCGCCCGCGTCGAGGACATGCCGTTCGGCCGCGGCCCGGGTGGCGCTGGTGGCGGAGGCCGGCGCGATCGGTGCCTCGCCGGGGCGTACGCCGCGGAAGGGGCCTCTGCCGTGGACGGCGGCCGTGCTCACGTAGACGATGCGGCGGACACCCGCGCGTATCGCCTCCTCCATCAGGGCTTTGGTTCCTTGGTCGTTGACCGCTGCGACAGCTTCCGGGGTGCCGGTGACGAGGGAGCCGCAGTGGACGAGGACGTCGACTCCGGTGCAACTGCCGTGCAGGGAGAGGGGGTCGGCGAGGTCGCCGGGGACGGTCGCCGGGGTGGCCGTGGTTGTGGCCGTGGCTTTGGCCGTGGCCTTGGTCGTGGTCGTTGTCGTGGTTTGTGCCGTGGTGGGGACGGGTGCGGCGTGGCGGGTGAGGAGGCTGACGCGTACGCCTGGGCGGCGGTGGGCCGCGGCGGCGACCCGGCCGCCGATGAAGCCGGTTGCGCCGGTGACGAGGAGATGCACGGTCATGGCTGCGGCTGTACTCCGGTGCCGGGGGCGGGGGCGGGGGCGGGGTCGGCGAGTCGGGAGGCGCCGGAGGTGAGGACCGCGGTGAAGACGGTCTGGTTGTCCTGGTGGCCGTGGACGCGGACCGCGGTCTCGTCCTCACCCTTCTCGAGGACCTCGGCCTCGATCAGGCAAGGGCTGTGCAGTTCGGCGTAGTGGTTGAAGGAGGCCGACATGTCGCTGGGGAGGAAGGGGCGCTTGCCGGTGGCCGCGGTGGCCGCCTGACGGGCCGCCTCGAACAGGACCATGCCGGGGACGTGGTCGTTGGGGCGGGGAAAGAGCACCGGGTGGGCGGTGTTGACGCGCAGCAGCCAGGTGGCGGTTCGGCCGCCGTGGTGGGCGCCGGGATGCGGCTGGGGTGCATCGAGCGGGGCGAGGACGACGTCCTGGTCGTGGGGGCGGCCGGCCTCGTCGGGGGAGATCGCGGGCAGGAGCGGTACGGGTTTCTCCCGCGCGGCCAACCGGTCGCCGCGCAGGCGGCGGTAGGCGGCCGGTGAGGTGCAGCCGGTGCTGCCGGTGCCGCGTGCGACCAGGCGGCCCGCGCGACGGAACTCCATCGTCGTCCGCATGCTGCTCAGGCCGCGGCCCCGGCGGCGTATCTCGGAGCAGACGACGTCCACCGTGACCGGCTCGGCCGCGTCCGCGCGGCGCAGGGCCTGCGGGTCCGTGGTGACATCCAGGTCCCACATGACGAAATGGGTGTCCGCCGGGACGTCGAACGCCGCGTGCGCCAGGGCCAGGGAGGTCTGGCGTATGGTCTCGCCCACGATCATCGGATCCTGGTGGCGGTCGTCGACGGGGCCGAAGAACGGGTGGTCGTCGGGCCAGTGGGCGGTCACCCGGAAGCGGGTGCCGGAGAGCCGGGTCCAGTCCGTGGGGAAGACGTCTAAGGCGCGGGGGCGGTGGGCGAGTTCGGGGGTGATGCGAGTGCTGGTTCCACCGTCTCCGCCAGCCGCGTTTGCGGCCATGCCCTGCTGTCCGGTCTGATCCTCCCTGGGCGCGCTCGAGGCGCGTTTCTTCGGCATGCGGGAACCCCCCCCGGGATCTACGAACTGGCACCGGTGGACGTCGAACTAAGATACGGACGGGACGGTTTTTTTCCAAGGGTGATCCACTTCGCCGGGACGAGCGACGGACGAGCGCACCCACGCCGCGCCCGCAGAGCGCCGGCGGAACGCAGCACGGGCATCACCGCATCGCAATGGCGCCACGATGAGGCAGCACGACCTCGCGGCGGTCCAGGCGATCGACGGCGCGAGAGCAGAGATCCACGGAGATCAGGAGGCACCCGATGGCGCGACAGGAGCGCGCGATCCGCACACGGCGGACCATCCTGGAGGCGGCGGCGGCCGTCTTCGACGAACGCGGCTACACCTCGGCGACCATCGGGGAGATCCTGGAACGGGCTGGTGTGACCAAGGGGGCGCTGTACTTCCACTTCGGGTCGAAGGAGGAGCTGGCGCTCGGCATCTTCGAGGAGCAGCTGGCGGTCTCCCTGCCGCCGCAGTCCAGCAAGCTGCAGGAGCTGGTGGACTCCGGTCTGGTGCTGGCGCTGCGGCTGCGGACGGAGCCACTGGTGCGGGCCAGCGTCGGACTCGCCCTGGACCAGGGCGCGCTGGGCCTGGACCGCACCCCGGCCTTCGGCATGTGGATCGACCAGACCGAGCGCCTGCTGAACGAGGCGAAGGCCGGCGGCGAACTGCTGCCGCACGTCGACCCGGCGGAGACGGCGGAACTGCTGGTGGCCAGCTTCTCGGGGGTGCAGCTGCTGTCCCAGCTGCGCTGCCAGCGGGAGGATCTGGAACGCCGGGTGGTGATTCTCTTCCATCACTTGCTGCCGGGGATCGCCGTGCCTGCTGTGCTGGCGCGGCTGGACATCGCGGAGAACCGCGCGGCCGGACTGGTGGCGCAGGGGCGGATGGAGCCGGTCGCGGAGGCCGGGTAGCGGGTCGGGGTGGTCGGGAAGGGGGCCCGCACCGCCTGCGGTATTCGCTGGTTGCGGAGGCGGGGTTGGGGGCCGCTGGCGGTGTTCGCCGGTTGCGCAGACGGGGGTGAGCGGGGCTGTCTGCGGGGTTCGCCGGGTGCGGAGGCGGGTTGGGGCTGTCTGCGGGGTTCGCCGGGTGCGGAGGCGGGTTGGGGCTGTCTGCGGGGTTCGCCGGCTGCGTCTCGCCGGATCCGCTGGGTTTTCCACAACTGCTGAGTTGTCCACAGGGTCTGACGCCGTTCCGTTGCCGGTTGTACGGTCTCCATCGATCGAAGATTCCGACGCTTCGCCGTGAAGCGCGGACGGACCTGACCTGCGTACGGGGGAGGCGGTTGCTGTGAGCGAGGTCGTTGCCGGGGTGGAGGGGACGCACACGGTGGGGCGGCAGGGCGGACCGAAGGCGGACGCGTCCGCCTCGGGTGCCGACGGGAGCCCCGGTGCCGGGCGGCGGCTGCCGCGCGTGCCGGGCTTCGCCGAGTGGCCCGCCCCGGGGTCGCCCAAGGCGGACGGCAAGGCCCTGCGCCGGGTGGTGCCGCGCAGCGCCCACGCCAGGCTCGAGCTGGACGCCTCCCGCCCCGATGCGGTGACCGCCGTCGAGGAGTCCGGCCGTGGCCGGCTGCCCGAGCTCACCCCGATACGGGTGGGCCGGATGGCGGCGACGCCGTTCGCCTTCCTGCGCGGCTCGGCCGGCCTCATGGCCTACGACCTGGCCCGCACGCCCATCACCAGGATCCGCGCCCAGATATGCGGCGACGCCCACGCCGCCAACTTCGGCCTGTACGGCGACGCACGCGGCCGCCTGGTCATCGACCTGAACGACTTCGACGAGACCGTGCACGGTCCCTGGGAGTGGGACCTCAAGCGGCTCGCCGCCTCGCTGGTGCTCGCGGGCCGGGAGGCCGGCGCGGACGAGGCCGTGTGCCAGGAGGCGGCCTACGACGCGGTGGGCGCCTACCGCCGCACCATGCGCCTGCTGTCGAAGCTTCCCGCGCTGGACGCGTGGAACGCCATCGCCGACGAGGAGCTGGTCTCCCACACCGACGCCCACGACCTTCTCGGCACCCTGGAGCGAGTCGCGGAGAAGGCCCGCGCCAACACCAGCGGCCGCTTCGCCGCCAAGTCCACCGAGCCGACGGCGGACGGCGGGCGCCGGTTCGTCGACGCACCGCCGGTACTGCGCCGAGTCCCGGACGAGGAGGCGAGGGCCGTGGCCGCCTCCCTGGAGCAGTACCTCACCACGCTGCCGGAGGACCGCCTTCCGCTGCTGGCCCGGCACGCGGTGCACGACGTGGCGTTCCGTGTCGTCGGCACGGGCAGCGTGGGCACGCGCTCCTACGTCGTCCTGCTCCTGGACCACCGGGGCAAGCCGCTGGTGCTCCAGGTGAAGGAGGCCCGCCCGTCGGCGCTGGTGCCGCATCTGGAGACGGCCGGCTTCGAGGTGCCCGACACCGAGCACGAGGGCAAGCGGGTGGTGCTCGGCCAGAAGCGGATGCAGGTGGTCAGCGACAGCCTGCTGGGCTGGACGACGGTCGAGGGGCGGCCCTACCAGGTGCGGCAGTTCCGCAACCGCAAGGGAAGCGTGGACCCGGCGGCGCTGGCGGCCGACCAGATCGACGACTACGCCCGCATGACCGGCGCCCTGCTCGCCCGCGCCCACTCCCACAGCGCCGACCCGCGCCTGATCGCCGGCTACTGCGGCAAGAACGACGAGCTGGACACGGCGATAGCCGCGTTCGCCGTCGCCTACGCCGACCGCACGGAGGCCGACCACGCCGACCTGCTGAGCGCGGTGCGCTCGGGGCGGATCGCGGCGGAGCTGGGGGTCTGACGGCGGGCGGGTGTGCGTGGGGACTGCTACCTGCTGCTTGAGGGGATCGTGCGGGCGTCTGCGTCGTGGGGGCGTCTGCGTGAGGTGGTCGTGCCGGTGCGGGGGTGTGGGAGGGGGTGCGGTGTGCGTGCCTGGGTGAAGGCTGCGGGCGTGGACGCGCTGACTCCGGCGTGGGTGAGGGCTGCGGACTGACTGAGTGGCTTGACCGGTGAGGGGGTGAGGGGGAGGGGTGGGGCGGGGGGAGGGGGAGGCCCCCGGAGGTCCCGGAAGGACAAGGACGTGGATCCGTGCTCCGAGTGCCCGTGCCCTACGCTGGGCGGGTGATGGAGTCGGAAGGTGTGCAGGATGGTGCCGCCGGGGCGGAGCAGGCCCCCGGTGGTGAGAAGGCTGCGCGGGCCGAGGAGCGGCTGGAGCAGGCCGTCCGGGCTGCGGAGAAGGCGCTGATCGAGTTCGAGATCGCCGTGGAGACCTTTCGCATCGAGGTCGAGAACTTCTCCCGGCTGCACGAGCAGAAGCTCGGACCGATGTACGCCCGTCTCGAGGAGCTGGACGCCCGGATCCTGCAGGCCCGCGCCGACCGCACCGGCGACCCCGAGGACCTGCGCCGTGCCGAGGAGGCGCGCGCCCGGCTGGCGCCCATACCCGGCGTGGAAGAGCTGATGAACGGCTGGATGGACGACCAGGGGCTCTTCCCCGAGGCCGTCGCCATGCTCACCGATCAGCCGGTGAAGCCCCCGCAGCGGGTAAGGCCCAGCGAAGAGGCCCGCAAGCTGTACCGCGAGCTGGTGCGCAAGGCCCACCCCGACCTGGCGCAGGAGGAGTCCGAGCGCGAGCGCCGCGAGGAGTTCATCACCCGCGTCAACGCCGCCTACGCCCGTGGCAGCGTGGACGAGCTGAAGGAGCTGGCGGAGGAGTGGGCCGCGGGGCCGCAGCTGAAGCGTGCCCGGAGCGCCGCCGAGGAGCTGTACGCCCGCCTCGAATGGCTCTCCCAGCGCAAGGAGATGCTCACCGTGCTCGCCAAGGAGCTGGAGGAGAGCGCGATCGGCTCCATGCTCCGGCTGGCCCCGGACGACCCCGACGGCCTGCTGGACGAGATCGCCGAGCAGCTGCGCGCCCAGCTGGCCGAACGTGAGGCGGAGCTGGCCTCGCTGCTGGCGTGAGCCTTGGTGCCGTCTCTTCGGGTAGCGTCTCAGACATGAGTTTCGGAGCTGCTGTGCCCACGGTCGGGGTCGCGGACGTCAAGGACGACGACTTCCTGCTGGACGTCCGTGAGGACGACGAGTGGAAGGCCGGTCATGCGGCCGGCGCGCTGCACATCCCGATCAGTGAGTTCGTGGCCCGCTACGGCGAGCTGACCGAGGCGGCGCCGCAGGACGGCCGGGTGCATGTGATCTGCCGTTCCGGCGGGCGTTCCGCCCAGGTCACGATGTATCTGGTGCAGCAGGGCATCGACGCCGTGAATGTGGACGGCGGTATGCAGGAGTGGGAGGCCGCCGGGCGTCCGGTCGTCACGGACGACGGACAGACTGGGCACGTGCTGTAGTTCTCGAGTAGCTCCCGAGTAGCTCTCGAGTTCTTGGGCTGCCGCTGGCGGTTCCGTCGCAGGACGGGCGGACCCGTCTACCGTCGCCTCCCGTCGTCCTGCATCGTCCCCCCCGTCAGGCCCGTCAGGTCGGCGGATGGGCCGCCAGCAGGTCCCCGAGGGTCTCCTCGTGGGCGGCTGCGGGGCCGAGGGTGAGTTCCAGGTGCTTGGCCCAGGCGTGGTAGCGGTGCAGTGGGTAGTCCACGTCGGCGCCGAAGCCTCCGTGCAGGTGCTGGGCGGTCTGCACGACCCGGCGCACTCCTTCCGCCGCCCAGATCTTGGCGACGGCGACGTCCGCGGCGGTGGGCAGCGCGCCCGGTGTTCCGGAGGCGATGCGCCAGGCGGCCTGCCAGAGGGTGACCTCCATGGCCCGCAGGTCGATGAAGCGGTCGGCGGCCTGCATGGCGACGGCCTGGAAGGTCGCCAGCGGGTGCCCGAACTGTTCGCGTTTGCCGGTGTAGTCGCTGGTCATGCGCAGGACCTGCTCGCCGAGGCCGAGGGCCAGGGCGCAGGTTCCGATGGTCAGCAGATGGCGCAGCCAGTCCCAGGCGCCGTCCGCGTCGATGAGGTCGCGGTCGGTGATGCGCACGGAGTCAAGGCGCAGCTCGCCCAGCCGCTCGCCGCTGGTGGAGAACTGCTCGGCGAGGGTGACTCCCTCCTGTTCCCTGCGCACCAGCGCGAGGACGGTCCGGTCGGTTTCGGTGTGGGCGGGCACGAGGACGATGTCTGTGTCGTACGCCCACGGCACTGCCGTCTGTGTGCCGTCGAGCACCCAGCCGGTGCCGTCGCGGTGTGCGGTGACGGCGCGTTCGGCCGGGTCGTGGCCGGTCCGGCCGTGCGGGGCGACGGTCAGGACGATCTCGCCGCGGCCGGCGGGGGCGAGCAGCTCGGACCTGGCCTCCGGGCTGCCGTAGGCCTGGACGGCCGCGGCGGCGGCGCTGTGCTCCAGGAGCGGTACGCGGGCCAATACCTTCGCGGATTCGCGCAGCACCAGGCACAGGGCGACCGGGTCCAGGCCGGATCCGCCGTGTTCCGGGGCGAGCAGCAGGCTCAGCAGGTCGGCCTCGGCGAGCCGGGTCCACAGCGCGCGGTCGCAGCCGTCGGCGACGGCGCCCGGGGTGAGGGCGGGGCTGGGCACGGTGTCCGGGGCGACGGAGGCGAAGACGCCCCGTGCTGCTTCGGCGGCCGCCTGCTGCTCCTCGGTGAGGGTGAAGTCCACGGTCCCTGTCCTCTCGCGGCGCACGGGTGCGCCGGTCCGACGCCGACCTGACGGGGCGTCAAGATAGAACAGGTTTCAGTAGAAGAGAAGGTCCGTGCGGCTCCGGGTGGCTCCGGGTGGTCCGGGTGTGCGCCGCGGACCTTCTCTGCGGATTCTGCGGATTCTCCCTCTCCGGCCCTACCGGTCGAAGTCCAGCTCCACCTTCTCGGTCAGCGGGTGCGACTGGCAGGCCAGGACGTAGCCCGCCTCGGTCTCCTCCGCCTCCAGGGCGAAGTTGCGGTCCATCCGCACCTCGCCGGAGACCAGGAAGGCGCGGCACGTCCCGCACACGCCGCCCTTGCAGGCGTAGGGGGCATCCGGGCGGTTGCGCAGCACCGTGTCGAGCAAGGACTCGCCGTCCTGGACGGGCCAGGTGCCGCCGCGTCCGTCGAGCAGGGCGGTGACGGTGCTGTGGGCGGGGGCCGTGGCCGGCCGGGCGGGGGCGGGGCTCGCGTCCACGTGGAAGATCTCCTCGTGGATGCGGGCGCGGGGCACGCCGAGGGACCGCAGGGTGCGCTCGGCGCCCTCGACCAGCCCGTACGGGCCGCACAGGAACCAGCCGTCGACCTGCTCCACGGGCAGCAGGGCCGGCAGCAGCCCGGTCAGCCGCTCCTGGTCGAGCCGGCCGGACGGCAGCCCGGCCTGCTGTTCCTCGCGGGAGAGCACGGTGACCAGCTGGAACCGGTCGGGGTAGCGGTCCTTCAGGTCGGCGACCTCTTCGAGGAACATCGTGGAGGCGGCGGTGCGGTCGCTGCGTATCAGGCAGAACCGCACCCGGGGCTCGCGCGCGAGCAGGGTGGAGACGATGGACAGCACCGGGGTGATGCCGCTGCCGCCGACGATCGCCGCGTACTGGCCGGGCGCCGGCTGGAGGGTGAAGCGGCCGGCCGGGGTCATGACCTCCAGTTCGTCGCCGAGGTTGATCTCCTTCAGGGCGTAGGTGGAGAAGGCGCCGCCCTCGACCAGGCGCACGCCGACGCGCAGGGTGCTCGGTCCCTCGCCGCCGGGCGCGGGGGAGCAGATGGAGTAGGTGCGCCGTATCTCCTGGCCGTCGGCCGTGCGGCGCAGCGCCAGGTGCTGGCCGGGCAGGTACCGGTACTCCTCGCGCAGCTCGGGCGGGACGGCGAAGGTGAGGGCGACGGAGTCGTCGGTGAGCCGGTCGACCGCGGCCACCCGGAGCCGGTGGAAGCGGGCCATCACAACTCCTTGAAGTGGTCGAACGGTTCGCGGCAGGCCAGGCAGCGGCGCAGCGCCTTGCACGCGGTGGACGAGAAGCGGCTGAGCAGTTCGGTGTCGGCGGATCCGCAGTGCGGGCAGCGGACGGCCTCCAGCTCGTCGGGCCCGGCGGCGGACTCGCCGGCGGCGGACGGGCCGGCGTCCCGGGTGGGGCCGAGGGCGACGGGGACCGGGCCGGAGGCCTTGCGCACGCGCGGCGGCGCGATGCCGAACTCGCGCAGCTTGCGCCGCCCCTCCTCGGTGATGTCGTCGGTGGACCAGGCGGGCGCCAGTACCGTGCGGACGGTGACCTCGCGTATGCCGTGCTCGCGCAGCACGCGCTCTATGTCGAGGGACATCGCCTCGATGGCCGGGCAGCCGGTGTAGGTCGGGGTCAGCTCGACCTCGACGCTGTCCGCCGCTCGGGCGTGCACCGCGCGGACGACGCCCAGCTCGCGCAGGGTCAGCACGGGCAGCTCCGGGTCGGGGACCGACCCGGCCAGCTCGAGCAGTTCCTCCTCCAGCGGAGTGGTGGTGGTCACCATGACGCCCCCGGGTGGCTGCGGTGCAGATGCTGCATCTCGGCGAGCATGCGGCCGAACGGCTCGGTGTGCAGGCCCTGCCGGCCCGCGCCGGCCGACCAGGCTCCCGTGCGCGCCCCCTCGGGCACCGAGAGGGTGGCCCGGCGCAGCACGTCCTCGATCTGCTCCAGCCAGGCGGTCTCCAGGGCCTTCCAGTCGACGTCGAGGCCTTCGACGGGCTGGAACATCTCGCCGGTGTAGCGCCACAGCGCGTTCACGGCCTGCTGCATCCGGTCGTGGCTGACCTCGGTGCCGTCGCCGAGGCGCAGGGTCCACTGCTCGGCGTGGTCGCGGTGGTAGGCGGTCTCCTTGACGGCCTTGGCCGCCAGCGCGGCGAACGGACCGTCCCCGCCGGCCAGTTCGGTGTGCAGCAGGTGCTGGTAGACGGAGAAGTACAGCTGGCGGGCGATGGTGTGGGCGAAGTCGCCGTTGGGCTGCTCCACCAGCTGGAGGTTGCGGAAGGCGCGCTCCTCGCGGAGGAAGGCCAGCTCGTCCTCGTCGCCGGCCATCGACAGCAGCACCCGCGCCTGGCCGAGCAGGTCGAGCGCGATGTTGGCGAGGGCGACCTCCTCCTCCAGCACCGGGGCGTTGCCGGCCCACTCGCCGAGGCGGTGGGAGAGCACCAGGGCGTCGTCGCCGAGGGCCAGTGCGGCCGGGGCGAGGGCGGGGTCCTTGACGGGGGTCGTCGTCACAGGTGCTGCACCCCCTCGGGGATCTCGTAGAAGGTGGGGTGCCGGTAGGGCTTGTCGGCGCTCGGCTCGAAGAACGGGTCCTTCTCGTCGGGCGAGGAGGCGGTGATCGCGGACGACGGCACGACCCAGATGGAGACGCCCTCGCCGCGCCGGGTGTACAGGTCGCGTGCGTTGCGCAGGGCGAGCTCCGCGTCCGGCGCGTGGAGGCTGCCGGCGTGGGTGTGGGACAGGCCCCGGCGCGAGCGCACGAAGACCTCCCACAGGGGCCAGTCGGTGGTGGTCATGCTCGCTTCGCTCCTGTCTCGCCGTTCACGTTCTCGCCGTTCACGTTCGTCTCGCCGTTCGCGCCGGTGGTGCCGCCCGGGCCGGGGCGGACGCTGGTGCCGGAACCGCCGGTGGTGTGCTTGGCCGCGTAGGCCGCTGCAGCCTCCCGGACCCAGGCGCCCTCCTCATGGGCCCGCCTGCGCCGGGACAGCCGCTGTTCGTTGCACGGGCCGTTGCCCTTGAGGACCTCCCAGAACTCCGACCAGTCGATCGGGCCGAAGTCGTAGTGCCCGCGCTCCTCGTTCCACTTCAGGTCCGGGTCGGGGAGGGTGAGGCCGAGGGACTCGGCCTGGGGGACGCAGATGTCGACGAAGCGCTGGCGCAGCTCGTCGTTGGAGTGCCGCTTGATCTTCCAGGCCATCGACTGCGCGGAGTGCTGCGACTCGTCGTCGGGCGGGCCGAACATCATCAGCGACGGCCACCACCAGCGGTTGACCGCGTCCTGGGCCATCTCGTGCTGCTCCGGGGTGCCCTTGCTCAGGGCGAGCAGCAGCTCGTAGCCCTGGCGCTGGTGGAAGGACTCCTCCTTGCAGATGCGGACCATCGCCCGCGCGTACGGGCCGTAGGAGCAGCGGCACAGGGGGACCTGGTTGGTGATCGCGGCGCCGTCCACCAGCCAGCCGATCGCGCCGACGTCCGCCCAGGTCAGCGTCGGGTAGTTGAAGATCGAGGAGTACTTCTGGCGGCCGGAGTGCAGCTTGTCGAGCAGCTCGTCGCGGCTGGTGCCGAGGGTCTCGGCGGCGCTGTACAGGTACAGGCCGTGGCCGGCCTCGTCCTGCACCTTGGCCATCAGGATCGCCTTGCGGCGCAGGGAGGGCGCGCGGGTGATCCAGTTGGCCTCCGGCTGCATGCCGATGATCTCGGAGTGCGCGTGCTGGGCGATCTGCCGGATCAGCGTGGCCCGGTACCCGTCGGGCATCCAGTCGCGCGGCTCGATCCGCTCGTCGGCGGCCACCGCCGCGTCGAAGGCGCGCTGGAACTCCGCAGTGCTGTCGTCGGCGCCTTCCGGTGCGCCGGACGGCTGGCTGCGGGCCGTCTCGTGGGCGGCTGCTGTCGCCATGAGGTCCCCCTCGACCTGGGTGCTTCTCGGAGCACGCTCCCGACCGATCGTTCGGTTCGTGCGATTCCATGGTGGGTCGGGGGCCGCACGGTGTCAACCGCTGTGGATAACCTGCGGGGGCTGCCTGTGGACGGACGGCGGGAGCGGGCCCGGACGGGAGCACGGCACCCGACGCGCTGCGATGTGGTCACGGCCACGGCACGGACCGGCCGCACGGACTGGGCTCGGGTGGCCGGAGCTGAGTACCGTTCCGTGCGATGCGGAGGAGCGGACTCCACAGGACCCAGTGGAACTCCACAGGACCCAGTGGAACTCAGAAAAACCCAGTGGAACCCAGAGGAACCCGAGGACCGCAGAGGACCGCAGAGGATCAGCGAGGATGTGGCGCCACCGCCGGGCCTCGCGGCTGATCGGCCGCCGGACGGTGGCGGCGAGGGAACGAGACCGTGGGACGGGGCGGAATGGACGCGTACGACGAAGGCTCGGACGCCCGGCGTGAGCCGGCCGAGCCGAGCGGTCCCGACGCGCGCCGTGGCCGGCCGGAGCCCGCACCGGAATCGGCCTCCGCTTCCGGCACCGCGTCCCGGATACCGCCGGGGCAGCAGGCCCCGCAGCAGTCGGCCTCTCCGCAGCAGGCCGCCCGGCGACAGACCTCCCAGCCGCCGATCTCCGAACAGTCGGTCGCCCAGCCGCCGGTCTCCGAGCCGCCGGTCTCCGGCGAGGCGCCGTTCTCCGAGCAGCCGGTCTCCGGCGAGGCGCCGTTCTTCGAGCAGCCGGTCTCCGAGCAGCCGGTCTCCGGCGAGGCGCCGTTCTTCGAGCAGCCGGTCTCCGAGCAGCCGGGCTCCGGCGAGGCGCCGGCCGACGACGTCGACACGTCGGCCGTGCAGGACGAGGGACCTGCGGACCGGGCCGACGCCGACCGGCCGGTGGCCGGCAACGACGGCCCGACCACTCCGACCGCTGCGGACGGCAGGGTGCCGGCTCCCACACACGGCGACGGCGGCGGCATGAGCGAGGCGGACGCCCCCGGCAGCGATGCCGCCGCACCGCACGACTCCGGCGACAACGGTCCCGGTGCCGTCACGCCCCCGCCAGCGCAGGTGGCCGCACCCGCACCCCCGCCCTACTCCCCCACCCCCGGCTGGCCCCCCGTCAACCCCCACCCCGTCTCCGGCTCCTCCCGTAAATCCTCACCCCCACCACTGCCGGCCTCACCGCCCGACCCCCCTACCGGCATAGCCGCCCTGTCGCTCCGCTACCGGATCGCCGCCGCCGTGGCGCTGGCCGCCGTCGCGGTGACCGTCTGCGCGCATCTCGGGATGACGTTCCTGCACGTGGCTCCGCCCAACACGGTCAGCAAGGAGCACGGCGAGGTGATCGAGGAGTGGATCTACCCCGAGTTCGAGCAGAACTGGAAGCTCTTCGCGCCGAACCCGCTGCAGCAGAACATCGGCGTCCAGGTCCGCGCCGAGATAGGCACCCCGGACGGGGGAGTGCGCACCACCCGCTGGTACGACCTGTCCGCCGAGGACGGGCGGGCCATCGACGGCAATCCGCTGCCCAGTCACACCCAGCAGAACGAGCTGCGCCGCGCCTGGGACTTCTTCGTCGCGACCCATGACGAGAAGAACCGTCCGGTGGGCCTGCGCGGTGCGCTCTCCGAGTCCTATCTGCGCCGGATCGCGGTGCTCCGCCTGGACCGGGCGGACGTGGCCGGCGACGGCGGTGTGATCCAGCAGGTGCAGATCCGCTCCCGCACCGCGAACGTCCCGCCTCCGGAGTGGAGTGACGAGAAGATCTCCACGGCGCCGGTGTACCGCACCCTGCCTTGGTGGTCGGTACCGAAGGACGCCGGGGATGCCGGGGACGCCGGAGAAGCCGGAGAAGCCGGCGAAGCCAGAGAAACCGGGGAAGCCGGAGGCGCCGGGAACGGCGAGGACACGGCACGGGGAGGTGCCGGATGAACCGCCTCTCGCTGGCCGTGTCCGGCCTGATCGCGCGCGTGGCCGACTCCGCCCTCGGCCCCTTCCAGACCGCCGTGCTCCGGATCGGCTTCAGCCTGACCTGGCTGCTGTTCCTGCTGCGGGAGTTCCCGCACCGCCATGAGCTGTACGGGCCCGAGGGCCCCTGGAGCTCGGACCTGGCCGAGCAGCTGGTCGGCTCGAACGGCGCGTTCACCGCGCTGCTGTGGTTCGACGGCCGGGGCTGGTTCGAGCTCCTCTACGCGCTGGCGATGCTGTGGAGCGTGCTGCTGCTGCTCGGCTGGCGCACCCGCACCATGTCGGTGCTGTTCATGGTGGGCGTGCTGTCGCTGCAGAACCGCAGCATCTTCATGGGCGACGGCGGTGACAACGTGCTGCACCTGATGGCCGTGTACCTCGTGTTCACGCGCTGCGGCCAGGTGTGGTCCCTGGACGCCTGGCGCGCCCGCCGTGCGGTGGAGGCCCTGGCGTGCGGTGAGCGGGTGCGGGACCGGGCCGGCCCGGCGCTGTGGGCGGTGTCCGGCGTTCTGCTGCTCGCCATGACGCTGGCGGGCCGGATGGACGACGGTGAACGCCTGATCCCCGTTCTGCTGTGGACGGTCTGGGCCGCGCAGGCCCTGTGGTGGCTGGCCGGGCGCCTCGGCCGGAGCCCCCAGCCGCGGATCCTGCTGGACGTCGTCGCCAACCTCGTGCACAACGGCGCCCTGCTGGTGATCATGGCCGAGGCGTGTCTGATCTACGCCACGGCCGGCTGGTACAAGGTCCAGGGCTCCCGCTGGCAGGACGGCACGGCCGTCTACTACCCGTTGCAACTGGAGTACTTCTCCCCCTGGCCCGGCCTCGCCGGCCTGCTGGCCTCCAGCGGCACCCTGGTGATGCTGATGACCTACGGCACGGTCATCGTGCAGGTCGCCTTCCCGTTCACGCTGTTCAACCGGCGGGTGAAGAACGTCCTGCTGGCGCTGATGATCACCGAGCACGCGGTGATCGCGGTCGTGCTGGGGCTGCCGTTCTTCTCGCTGGCGATGATCGCCGTGGACATGGTCTTCCTGCCCACCTCGTTCCTGCGCCGCCTGGGCGACGGAGCGGCACGCGCACGGGCCCGGCTGCTCGGGCGCGGCCCCACGGGCGGCCTGCCCCTTCCCCGGCAGCGGCTCCCGAGGCAGCAGCTCGCGGAGCGGGGCTCCCCGAAGCAAGTCCCGCATTCGAGGCCCTCCCCGAAGCAAGGCCCGCCCCCGAGGCCCCCTCTTCCGCCGCAACGGCTCTCTGACGATCCCGCTCGGGAGGCGCAGGAGACCCGGAACGCCCAGGCCTCCGCCCCCGAGCCCTCCCCCCACGCACCCGGAGGAGGCCCGCGTCCGCGCACGTAGGCTGCTGGGCATGACCGACCCGCAGGACGAGCCCCGCAAGGGCGAGCCTCCGACCACCCCGGCGGACTCCGTGGCCGCCTGGCGCCGGATGGCCGACGGTGCCGTCCTGCTCGACGGCTTCCACGCCCTCAAGCACGCGCTGCGCTTCGGCGCCGGGGTCCCCGTCGCGGTCGCCGCCGACAAGGCCGCCGCGCTCGCCCTGGCCGACGAGCTGGCCCCGGACGTCAGGGACAGACTGGCCGGACTGCTGACCGAGGTGCCGCAGGAGACGTACGCCTCGCTGGTCCCGCGCCCCCATCCCACCGCCGTGGCCGCCCTGGCCGTACGGCCGTCCCGCGCGGGCAATCTGGAGCGGCTGACCCGGACTCCGCGCACCGCACCGGTCGTGGTCCTCGACCAGCCGCGCAACCTGGGCAACGCCGGGGCCGTGATCCGGCTGGCCGCCGGCTTCGGGGCGACCGGGGTCGTCACCACCGGCACGCTCGACCCCTGGCACCCCACCGTGGTGCGCGGCGGGGCGGGGCTGCACTTCGCGACCGCCGTGGAGCGGCTGACCGTGGACGAGCTGCCCGCGGGCCCGCTGTTCGCGCTGGACCCGGAGGGCGAGGACATCCGCTCGCTGAAGCTGCCCGACGACGCGCTGCTCGCCTTCGGCTCCGAGCGCACCGGGCTCACGCCCGAGCTGCGGGCGCGGGCGGACCATCTGGTGGCGCTGCCCATGCGCCCCCAGGTCTCCAGCTACAACCTCGCCACCAGCGTGGCGATGACGCTGTACCACTGGAGCGCCTTCGGGGGCGCACCCGCCTGAAGCCCAGGGCCGGCCCGGGCTTCAGGCCATCAGGCTCAGCTTCAGGCCATCAGGCTCAGCTTCAGGCCATCAGGCTCAGCTTCAGGCCATCAGGCTCACGCCTCCCGGCGCACCTCGACCACGCGGAAGCGGTTGGCGACGAACGCGCCGTCGCACAGCGCCGCGTTGGCGGCCGGGTTGCCGCCGGAGCCGTGGAAGTCGGAGAAGGCGGCCGTCTGGTTGACGTACACCCCGCCGGTGAGGTTGAGGGAGAGCTGGGCGGCCTCCTCCAGGCAGACCTCGCGCACGCCCTCCTCGACCTCCGGGGAAGTGGTGTAGGCGCCGACGGTCATGGCGCCCTTCTCGCGGATGGTGCGCCGCAGCAGCTCCAGCGCGTCGCCGGCGGAGTCGACGGCGACCGCGAAGGAGACCGGGCCGAAGCACTCGCTCATGTAGGCGGCCTCGGCGTCGGGCTTGGAGCCGTCCAGCTTCACGATCACCGGGGTGCGCACCACGGCGCCCGGGAACTCCGGGTTGGTGATCTCGCGGGAGGCGAGGGCGACCTCGCCGAGGCCGGCGGCGGCCTCCAGGCGGGCCTTGACGTCCGGGTTGACGATCGCTCCGAGCAGGGCGTTGGCGCGCGCGTCGTCCCCGAGCAGACCGTCGACGGCCTTGGCCAGGTCGGCGACGACCTCGTCGTAGGACTTGGGACCCTGGTCGGTGGTGATGCCCTCGCGGGGGATCAGCAGGTTCTGCGGGGTGGTGCACATCTGGCCGCTGTACAGGGACAGCGAGAACGCCAGGTTGGAGAGCATGCCCTGGTAGTTGTCGGTGGACTCGACGAGCACCGTGTTGACGCCGGCCTTCTCGGTGTAGACCTGCGCCTGGCGGGCGTTGGTCTCCAGCCAGTCGCCGAACTCGGTGGAGCCGGTGTAGTCGATGATCCGGATCTCCGGGCGGGTGGCCAGGGTCTTGGCGATGCCCTCGCCGGGCCGCTCGGCGGCGAGCGCGACCAGGTTGGGGTCGAAGCCGGCCTCGGCGAGCACCTCGCGCGCCACCTGCACGGTGAGGGCGAGCGGCAGCACCGCCCGCGGGTGCGGCTTGACCAGGACGGCGTTGCCAGTGGCGAGGGAGGCGAACAGGCCCGGGTAGCCGTTCCACGTCGGGAAGGTGTTGCAGCCGATGACCAGGCCGATGCCGCGCGGGACGGGGATGAACTGCTTGGTCAGCGCGAGCGGGTCGCGCTTGCCCTGGGGCTTGGTCCACTCCGCGGTGTCCGGGGTGCGCACCTGCTCCACGTAGGCGTAGGCCACCGCCTCCAGGCCGCGGTCCTGGGCGTGCGGGCCGCCCGCCTGGAAGGCCATCATGAACGCCTGGCCGGAGGTGTGCATGACCGCGTGGGCGAACTCGTGCGTCCGGTTGCTGATCCGCTTGAGGATCTCCAGGCAGACCACCGCGCGCACCTCGGCGCCGGCGTCGCGCCAGGCGCGCATCCCCGCCTTCATGGCGGGCAGCAGCACGTCGAGGTCGGCGTGCGGGTAGCTCACGCCCAGCTCGATGCCGTACGGGGAGATCTCGCCGTCGACCCAGCCGTCGGTGCCGGGCTGGCCGAGGTCGAGGCGGGTGCCGAGCAGGGCGTCGAAGGCGGCCTTGCCCGCGGCCAGGTCCAGGCTGCCGTTCTCCCCGTAGGCCTTGGGGTGCTCGGGGTGGGGGGACCAGTACGCGCGGGTGCGGATCGCTTCGAGCGCCTGGTCCAGGGTGGGCCGGTGCCGGGCGATCAGCTCGTGCGCGGTCAGTTCGGCGGCCATACGGGACCAACTCCTCGTCTTCAGAACTCTTCGTCGAGTTCCTGACCTGGCAGAAAGGTGGGCAGGAATGCGCGGTCAGAGCTAGAGTAACCGAACGATCGGTCGGGACAAGGGGGTCCGCCGCATCTGTGGAAAACCCGTGCGGGAGGATCGCGCTCATGACAGCACTCGACCTCAGCAGCTCCGTGGCCGTCGTCGGCACCGGCACCATGGGCCAGGGAATCGCCCAGGTCGCGCTGGTCGCGGGCCACACCGTGCGGCTCTACGACGCCGCACCCGGGCGGGCCCGGGAGGCGGCCGAAGCGATAGGCGCCCGCCTCGACCGGCTCGTCGAGAAGGAACGGCTCACCCCCGCCGACCGGGACGCCGCCCGCGCCGGACTGACGCCCGTCGACGACCTCGCCTCACTCGCCGGCTGCACGCTGGTGGTGGAGGCCGTCCTGGAGCGCCTCGACGTCAAGCAGGAGCTGTTCCGGGCGCTGGAGGACATCGTCGGCGACGACTGCCTCCTCGCCACCAACACCTCGTCCCTGTCCGTCACCGCCATCGGCGGCGCCCTGCGCGTGCCCGGCCGCTTCGTCGGCCTGCACTTCTTCAACCCGGCGCCGCTCATGCCGCTGGTCGAGGTGGTCTCCGGCTTCGCCACCGACGCCGGATGCGCCGAGCGCGCGTGTGAGACCGCCCGCGCCTGGGGCAAGACCCCGGTGGCCTGCGCCGACACCCCCGGCTTCATCGTCAACCGCATCGCCCGGCCCTTCTACGCCGAGGCCTTCGCCGTCTACGAGTCCCGGGGCGCCGACCCGGCCACCATCGACGCGGTGCTGCGCGAGTCCGGGGGCTTCCGGATGGGCGCCTTCGAGCTGACCGACCTCATCGGACAGGACGTCAACGAGTCCGTCACCCGCTCGGTGTGGCAGTCGTTCTTCCAGGACGTGCGGTTCACCCCCTCGCTGGCCCAGCGCCGCCTGGTCGAGTCCGGCAGGCTCGGCCGCAAGAGCGGCCACGGCTGGTACGACTACCGCGACGGCGCCGAGCGCCCCGAGCCGCACACCGCGCCGCAGGCCCCGGCGCCCGCGCAGGTCACCGCCGAGGGCGACCTCGGCCCGGCCGCCGAGCTGCTCGCACTGATCCGCGAGGCGGGCATCGAGGTGCGCGAGCAGAAGCCCGCCGAGGGCGGCGGCCGCGCTGGTCTGGTGCTGCCCGGCGGCGGACGGCTGGCCCTCGCCGACGGACGGACCACGGTCGAGTCCGGCGACGTCGTCCACTTCGACCTCGCCCTCGACTACCGCAAGGCCACGCGCATCGCCCTGGCGCACCACCGGGACACCCCCGCGCAAACCCTCGCCGAGGCCACCGGGCTGTTCCAGGCGCTCGGCAAGAAGGTCAGCGTCATCGGCGACGTCCCCGGCATGATCGTCGCGCGGACGGTGGCGCGGATCATCGACCTGGCCCACGACGCCGTCGCCAAGGGCGTGGCCACCGAGGAGGACATCGACACCGCGATGCGTCTCGGCGTCAACTACCCTCTGGGGCCCTTCGAGTGGGACCGCAAGCTCGGCCGCACATGGGCCTGCTACCTCCTCGACGAGCTGCACCGGCGCGATGCCTGCGGGCGCTATGCGCCGTCGCTCGCGCTGTACCGGCACGCCTACGCCACCGAGAAGCGGGAGGGCACCCCATGACCACCGCCAAGCGCGACATCAGCACCACCGCCAAGCGGGACACGTACACCCCGGAGACCCTGCTGTCCGTCGCCGTGCAGGTGTTCAACGAGCGCGGCTACGACGGCACCTCCATGGAGCATCTGTCCAAGGCGGCCGGGATCTCCAAGTCGTCGATATACCACCACGTCTCCGGCAAGGAGGAGCTGCTGCGGCGGGCGGTGAGCCGGGCGCTGGACGAGCTGTTCGGCATCCTCGGCGAGGAGCAGGCCCGCCGGGGCCGCCCCGCCGAGCGGCTGGAGTACGTGGTGCGGCGCATGGTCGAGGTGCTGATCGCCGAACTGCCGTACGTGACGCTGCTGCTGAGGGTGCGCGGCAACACGGACACCGAGCGGTGGGCGCTGGACCGGCGGCGCGAGTTCGACCACCGGGTGGCCCAGATGGTGAAGGAGGCGGCGGCCGACGGGGACGTGCGCGACGACATCGACGCGGGCCTGGTGACCCGGCTGGTCTTCGGCATGATCAACTCGATCGTCGAGTGGTACCGGCCCGATGTGCGCGGCATGAGCGAGCGCGAGGTGGCCGACGCGGTGGCCCAGCTCGCCTTCGGGGGACTGCGCAGGGCGGCCGACGGGCGCGGGTGAGTTCCGCCGGCACGAAGGTGTGAGACCCCAGCAGTGAAAATCCCCGCCGGTGAAAATCCGGTGGGCGGCAGGCGGCCGGCCGCTTACCCTCGCTGCCGATGGAGATGTCCTTCCGGAAGCTGCCGGACAACCAGCACGAGATCCTGGTGCGGCGTGAGAAGGGGCCGGACGTCCGGCTGCCCGCCCACCCCGACGGACCGAAGATGCCGCACGACCTGGTCCATGCGGTGGTGGAGACCGCCCTCGGGATCGACGACGGCTTCTGGGGCGCGATGGCGCGCGGCGCCACCTTCCTCGGCTTCGAGCTGGTCACGCCCGGCCGCCACCGCCGGTCCGGGATGAAGGTGCTGCGCCGGGGCGGGGACGCGGTGATGGACGCCGAGCTGCGTGTGGCGTGGGCCTACCGGGCGTGGAGCGGCCTGCCCATCGAGGGCCGCGGAGTCGGGACGGCGCCGCTCGACGCGGAGGCACTGGCCAGGACCGGGCCGCGACTGGACGCCGCCACCGAACGCTGGGCCGCCGTGCCCGTGGGCGGCGAGCTGCTCTGGCGCTGGGGAGTGGACCGCTAGGCCGTTCGACCGAGCCCCGTCCGCTCCGTGGCGCCCTGCAGGCCCAGGCGTCCGGCGCCACAAGGGCCACCTCCTGCCTCACCCCTGCGGTTCCAGATCCTCCTCCTCGAACACCAGCAGGGTGCGGGTGCTGAGCACCTCCGGGATCGCCTGGAGGCGGGTGAGGACCAGCTCGCGCAGCGCCCGGTTGTCGGGGGTGTGCACCAGCAGCAGGACGTCGAAGTCCCCGCCCACCAGGGCGATGTGCGAGGCGCCGGGGAGCTGCCGCAGCTGTTCGCGGACCGTGCGCCAGGAGTTCTGGACGATCTTCAGGGTGATGTAGGCGGAGGTGCCGTGGCCGGCGCGCTCGTGGTCGACGCGGGCGCCGAAGCCGCGGATGACGCCGTCCTCGACGAGCCGGTTGATCCGTGCGTAGGCGTTGGCCCGTGAGACGTGGACGCGTTCGGCGACCGACCGTATCGAGGCGCGGCCGTCCGCCTGCAGGATGCGCAGGATGTCCTGATCGATCGAGTCCAGCGGCCGCGGCGGCGGTAGCTGACCCGTCCCCTCCGACCCCCCGGCCATTTGTTCAGAAGTCACCCGCCCCCGCCTCTCTCATGTGGACGTCCTGCATTTATCTCAGGTCCTGAGGAACCGTTTGTCCACAGCCTGATGCCACCCGTAGCCAAAATGTGCCGGCGACCGAACAATCGGTTGGTGAGGCGTGTCACAGGCGACGCGCCTGGCCGAGTTGCTCCCACAGGAGGTGCCGTCATGACGGTCATGGAGCAGCGGGGTGCCTACCGGCCGACCCCGCCGCCCGCCTGGCAGCCCCGCACGGACCCCGTGCCGCTGCTGCCGGACGCGGAGCCCTACCGGGTGCTCGGCACCGAGGCGGCCGCCAAGGCCGGTCCGGAGCTGCTGCGCCGGCTGTACGCCGAGCTGGTGAAGGGCCGCCGCTACAACGCGCAGGCCACCGCCCTCACCAAGCAGGGCCGTCTCGCGGTCTACCCCTCCAGCACCGGCCAGGAGGCCTGCGAGGTCGCCGCCGCGCTCGTGCTGCAGGAGCGCGACTGGCTCTTCCCCAGCTACCGCGACACCCTCGCCGTGGTCGCCCGCGGCGTGGACCCGGTGGAGGCGCTCACCCTGCTGCGCGGCGACTGGCACACCGGCTACGACCCCTACGAGCACCGGGTGGCCCCGCTGAGCACCCCGCTCGCCACCCAGCTGCCGCACGCGGTGGGCCTCGCGCACGCCGCCCGCCTCAAGGGCGACGACGTGGTGGCGCTCGCCATGGTCGGCGACGGCGGCACCAGCGAGGGCGACTTCCACGAGGCGCTGAACTTCGCCGCCGTCTGGCAGGCCCCCGTCGTCTTCCTCGTCCAGAACAACGGCTTCGCCATCTCCGTCCCGCTCGCCAAGCAGACCGCCGCGCCGTCCCTGGCGCACAAGGCGGTCGGCTACGGCATGCCGGGCCGCCTGGTCGACGGCAACGACGCCGCCGCCGTGCACGAGGTGCTCGGTGACGCCGTGCGGCACGCCCGCTCCGGCGGCGGCCCGGTCCTGGTGGAGGCCATCACCTACCGGGTGGAGGCGCACACCAACGCCGACGACGCCACCCGCTACCGCGGCGACGCCGAGGTGGAGACCTGGAAGCAGCACGACCCGATCCAGCTCCTTGAGCGCGAGCTGACCGCGCGCGGCCTGCTCGACGAGGACGGCATCGCCGCCGCCCGCCAGGACGCCGAGACCATGGCGGCCTCGCTGCGCGAGCGGATGAACCAGGACCCCGCCCTCGACCCCATGGACCTCTTCGCCCACGTCTACGCCGAGCCCACCCCGCAGCTGCGGGAGCAGCAGGCCCAGCTCAGGGCCGAGCTCGAGGCGGAGGCCGAGCCGGAAGGGACCCAGCGATGACGACTGTCGCCGTCAAGCCGGCCACCATGGCGCAGGCCCTCACGCGCGCCCTGCGCGACGCCATGGCCGACGACCCGTCCGTGCACGTCATGGGCGAGGACGTCGGCACCCTCGGCGGCGTCTTCCGGATCACCGACGGCCTCGCCAAGGAGTTCGGCGAGGACCGCTGCACGGACACCCCGCTGGCCGAGGCGGGCATCCTCGGCACCGCGGTCGGCATGGCGATGTACGGGCTGCGGCCGGTGGTGGAGATGCAGTTCGACGCCTTCGCCTACCCGGCGTTCGAGCAGCTGGTCAGCCATGTCGCCCGGATGCGCAACCGCACCCGCGGCAGGATGCCGCTGCCCCTCACCATCCGCGTCCCCTACGGCGGCGGCATCGGCGGCGTGGAGCACCACAGCGACTCCTCCGAGGCGTACTACATGGCCACGCCCGGTCTGCATGTCGTCACCCCCGCCACCGTCGCCGACGCCTACGGGCTGCTGCGCGCCGCCATCGCCTCCGACGACCCGGTGGTCTTCCTGGAGCCCAAGCGGCTGTACTGGTCGAAGGACTCCTGGAACCCGGAGGAGCCGGCCCCCGTCGAGCCGATCGGCCGTGCCGTGGTGCGGCGGCAGGGACGCAGCGCCACACTGATCACGTACGGGCCGTCCGTGCCGGTCTGCCTGGAGGCGGCCGAGGCGGCTCAGGCCGAGGGCTGGGACCTCGAGGTCGTCGACCTGCGCTCGCTGGTGCCGTTCGACGACGAGACGGTGGCCGCCTCGGTGCGGCGCACCGGACGCGCGGTCGTGGTCCACGAGTCGGGCGGCTTCGGCGGTCCGGGCGGGGAGATCGCCGCGCGGGTAACCGAGCGCTGCTTCCACTACCTGGAGGCGCCGGTGCTGCGCGTGGCCGGGTTCGACATCCCGTACCCGCCGCCGATGCTGGAGCGCCATCACCTGCCGGGAGTGGACCGGATCCTGGACGCCGTGGGGCGTCTGCAATGGGAGGCCGAGGGCTGATGGCACAGGTGCTGGAGTTCAAGCTCCCCGACCTCGGTGAGGGGCTCACCGAGGCGGAGATCGTGCGCTGGCTGGTCGAGGTCGGTGACGTGGTCACCGTGGACCAGCCCGTCGTCGAGGTCGAGACGGCCAAGGCGATGGTCGAGGTGCCCTGCCCCTACGGCGGTGTGGTCACCGCCCGCTTCGGCGAGGAGGGCACCGAACTGCCCGTCGGCGCGCCGCTGCTGACGGTCGCGGTGGGGGAGCCATCCGATGACGGTCCCGCCGGTCCCGCCGGTCCCGCCGGCCGGCAGGGCGAGCCGGGCGCCGCGGCCGAGGGCACCCGCACGCAGGGCGAGGGCTCCCGCTCGGAAGGCCCCCGTTCGGAGGGTTCCCGTTCGGAGGGCTCGGGCAATGTCCTCGTCGGCTACGGCACCTCCGAGGCACCGGCCCGCCGCCGCAGGGTGCGGCCCGGCCGGCCCGCGCCGGC